>NZ_JACJDS010000004.1:0-107981 GCF_014163635.1 Pseudoalteromonas sp. SR44-8 | reverse complement strand
GCTTAGGTGACGAGGGACCGAAACGGAGTTTCGCAGCCTGAGGAAGTGAGGTCATGGATGACCGATGTAACCAAGCTCCATGGATGGATTCAAACGCCGATGTTAATTTAACAATAGTTCACTGCTGCACAGGCAGCTTAGGTGATGAGTGACCGAAACGACTTACCGAATAAAGAGTGCAGCGCGAAGATGTGAGGTCATGGCAGATTTTTGTTCCCGACAAAATCTAAGTACCTAAATCCATTTAGGCAATGACCGATGTGACCAAGCTCCATGGACGGATTCAAACGCCGATGTTAATTTGAAGTATTGTGTATTGTCGCGCCAGCAAGCTTAGCGCCTACGACACAGGCAGCTTAGGTGACGAGGGACCGACAAAAATATCGGGAATATTTTGGAACTGCGAAGCAGACCTTTATGGCGAAGGGCAGGACGCCTAAAGTAAACGGCATACCTAGCAAAGAGTGCAGCCTGAGGAAGTGAAGGTCGTGGCATATTTTTGTTCCCGACAAAATCTAAGTACCTAAATCCATTTAGGTAATGACCGATGTAACCAAGCTCCATGGACGGATTGTTAAACCTTTGGTTTATTTGAAGTACTGTCGCGCCAGTAAGCTTAGCGCCTACGGTGGATAATATTGAAAATGGTGTTGTATATTTGTGCGCCAGCAAGCTTAGCGCCTACGACACAGGCAGCTTAGGTGGCGAGGCAGTGAAACGAGTTTTTTGATCACTATTCGGCGCTAAAGCGATCTTCTACAAGCCACACTACGGATGTTTACGGCGACGATATGCTTAACGTGCTAAGCACGAGCTACAAATTATTTAATGGTTTCTCATTTACCCTCATTGTCTGTTTTTTGTGCAAAAAATCGTTAAGTTCTAGGAAAATGATTTGCAGAGCTGCATTTGTATGCGCTGAAGAACTGTTTTTAGCGAGTTCGGGCGATTTCTGATTGCTATTTATATTACATTTTGAGATATTATTTATAATATAATATTAACAGGAAATAGTAACAGATGACTCTTCCCAGTTCTCAATCTGCAAATGCAATCCGCATGCTTGCTGTCGATGCCGTTCAAAAAGCTAATTCAGGTCACCCAGGTGCACCAATGGGGATGGCCGATATTGCTGCTGTTCTTTGGCAAAACTTTCACCGCCACAATCCATTAAATCCTGATTGGCCTAACCGCGACCGTTTTGTGTTGTCAAACGGCCATGGCTCTATGTTGCAGTACGCATTACTGCATTTAAGTGGTTATGATGTCAGTATTGAAGACATTAAACAGTTTCGCCAACTGCATTCTAAAACGCCGGGTCACCCAGAGTATGGTTATACACCAGGGGTTGAAACAACAACAGGGCCACTTGGTGCTGGTATTGCCAATGCTGTTGGAATGGCAATTGCTGAAAAAACCTTAGCTGGACAATTTAATAAACCACATTTTGATATCGTTGATCACTTCACTTACTGCTTTTTAGGTGATGGTTGTTTGATGGAAGGTATCTCTCATGAAGCATGTTCATTAGCAGGTACGTTAAAGTTAGGTAAACTCATCGCTTTTTGGGATGATAATGGCATCTCAATTGATGGCGAAGTAGAAGGCTGGTTTACTGACGATACCCCAAAACGCTTTGAATCATACGGTTGGCAGGTTATTAGTGGCGTTGATGGTCACGATATGGCCGCGATTGCCAGTGCTATTGAAGCTGCGCAAGCTAACCCAGATCAGCCAACGCTGATCTGTTGTAAAACGGTGATTGGTTTTGGTTCGCCCAATAAATCGGGTAGTCATGATTGTCACGGTTCACCACTGGGTAATGATGAAATTGCAGCGGTTCGTGAGCAACTAAATTGGCCACATCCAGCGTTTGAAATTCCTCAAGATCTATACAATGAGTGGAATGGCCAAGCCAAAGGCCAAGATTTAGAAAGCGCATGGCAACAAACCTTTGCCGCTTACAGCAAAGCACACCCAGAGCTGAGTAAAGAATTTAACCGCCGTGTAACGGCTAAATCATTACCGAGCAACTTTGCAGAAATTGCTGATCAGTACATTGCCAAGTGCCAAGAAGATATGCAAAACATCGCAACCCGTAAATCATCACAAAATGCCATTACCTTCTTTGCTGAGCATTTGCCTGAACTTATGGGAGGCTCCGCTGATTTAGCCGGTTCCAACTTAACTTTATGGCCTGACGCGAAAGGCTTGCAAGATGATGCTGCCGGTAACTATGTATTTTATGGCGTACGCGAGTTTGGCATGAGCGCGATAATGAATGGTATTGCGCTGCATGGCGGCTTTATCCCATTTGGTGCAACTTTCTTAATGTTTATGGAATACGCGCGTAATGCTGTGCGTATGGCGGCATTAATGAAAGCACACAGTATTTTTGTGTATACCCATGATTCAATTGGTCAAGGTGAAGATGGCCCGACCCATCAGCCAATTGAACAAATTGCTAATTTGCGTATGACGCCAAATATGTCGACTTGGCGCCCATGTGATGAAGTTGAAACAGCGGTTGCATGGAGTCAGGCGTTAATCAAAGAAGCTGGCCCAAGTGCATTGATCTTTAGTCGCCAAGGTACTAAAGCAATGCCGCGCACTAAAGAGCAACTAGCGAATGTTGCTAAAGGTGGCTATATCTTAGTTGATAGCGAGCACACACCTGAACTGATCATTATTGCCACTGGTTCTGAAGTTGAGTTAGCGGTAAATGCAGCAGCTGATCTAACCGCACAGGGTAAACAGGTTCGTGTTGTATCTATGCCATGTACCAATCAGTTTGACTTGCAAGATAAAGCCTATCGCCAGAGTGTATTACCTGTTGGTGTTGCTAAAATTGCGGTAGAAGCTGCACATAGCGATTTTTGGTATAAATATGTTGGCCAAGATGGCGATGTACTAGGTATGACTACCTTTGGTGAGTCAGCGCCAGGACCAGTTCTGCTTGAATACTTTGGCTTTACTGTGAGTAACCTAGTTGCTAAGGCTAATGCGTTACTAGACGCTTAATTGTTTTGAACTTGGGTTAAAAATTTACCTGAACAAAAAGCCCGCTGATTTAATTAAATCAGCGGGCTTTTTTATTTGCAGAATTGATTTTATATAACGACTGAAGCTTAGATCAGCTCAGCTAGAATGGCTTCTAGTTTTTCTTGGTCAATTGCAAATTGGCGAATACCTTGGCTTAGTTTTTCAGTGGCCATGGCATCTTGATTCATTTCCCAGCGAAATGCTTGCTCAGTCATAGGCGTTGGCGGGGCAACTGTTTCAGTAGCAGCAGTCAGTTGATGCGCTAATGGGGCATCTGTTGCGGCTAGTTCTGATAATAGCCCTGGGCTGATAGTTAATCTATCACAACCTGCCAGTAATTGGATTTCGCTGATGTTTCTAAAGCTTGCACCCATAACGATGGTTTTATAATCGTGCTTTTTGAAGAAGTTATAAATATGTGCAACAGACTGTACGCCTGGATCATTAGCACCGCTAAAATCGCTATCAGTTTGGTTTGCTTTATACCAATCAAGAATACGACCAACAAAAGGCGAGATTAAATAAGCACCTGCTTCAGCACACGCACGAGCTTGAGCAAATGCAAACACCAACGTTAGGTTACAGCGAATACCTTGTTGCTCGAGTACTTTTGCTGCTTGAATACCTTCCCATGTAGACGCCACTTTGATCAGTACGCGCGAGGTATCAATATCTTGCTCTTTATAGAGCGCAACAAGCTCAAGGGCTTTATCAATAGTTGCTTGAGTGTCAAACGATAAGCGCGCATCTACTTCGGTAGACACTAACCCTGGCACTTGAGCCATTAAATTTGCACCAATTAGTACCGACAGTTTGTCAGCAGCTTTGCTGATCACCTGTGCATTGTCACTTGTTTGTTGCTTAGCCCAAGCAACGGCTTCAACAGCCAGTGGGCGGTATTTTTCAATTTTAATCGCATTGAGCAATAACGATGGATTGGTAGTGGCATCTTGCGGCTTATATTGATCGATTGCTTCAAAATCACCGGTATCAGCAACCACAGTGGTCATGGTTTTTAATTGTTCTAATTGGCTAGACATAGACATCCTATTTTCATCATACAAAATAAATTAACGGCTTTTAGCATTGCTTATGACATGGTTTAAGCCCTTTATTAGTGCAAAACATTAGTTTAAAGGGCACAGGTGTCACGAATATTTCAGAATAAATCTGTTAATAATATTTTTATAATACCTTTACAACCCGTCATTATTGATATTATCATACAAATAACAGTAATGACTAACATTGTTAGTATCCAATTAGTGAAAGGTATTTATGTCTCGTTATACATTGGGCTTAGATTATGGCTCTGATTCAGTAAGAGCACTGCTTGTTGATGTAACCACAGGTAAAGAGCTGGCTAGCCATTTAGTGAATTATCCGCGTTGGGCGCAAGGTTTATATTGCGATCCAAGTAAAGATCAATTTCGCCAGCATCCACAAGACTACATCGACAGCTTGATTGAGGTCGTCAATGGTCTATGGCAACAAGTACCTGCGGGAACTGCGGATAAAGTAATAGGTATGAGCTTTGATACCACAGGCTCAACGCCAGTGGCGATTAATAGCCAAGGCACGCCTTTAGCGCTGACTGAAGAATTTGCTGAAAACCCTAATGCGATGTTTATTCTTTGGAAAGACCATACGTCGATTAAAGAAGCGAATGAGATCACCAAAGCCGCGACCAATAACGAGGTTAATTATCTTTCACACATGGGCGGCATCTATTCATCAGAATGGTACTGGGCTAAAGCATTACATATTTTTAGAGATGATGCGGCTGTAAAAGCGGCAACTTACTCGTGGGTTGAGCATTGTGATTGGATGACGGCATTGATGTGTGGCACCACTCACCCAGAAGTATTAACACTGGGACGCTGTGCAACGGGCCACAAACAAATGTGGAATGAGCAATGGGGTGGTTTCCCACCAAATAGTTTCTTCAGCAATATTGACCCATTATTAGATGGTGTGGTTGATACGCTTAATGCAGCAACCCAACCAAGTGACCAAGTCGCTGGTAAATTAACAGCGCAATGGGCTGATAAACTTGGTTTATCACAGAATGTAGTTGTAGGTTACGGTGCGTTTGACTGTCACATGGGGGCAGTTGCTGCCAATGTGCGTCCAGGTGTTTTAACTAAAGTAATGGGTACTTCAACTTGTGATATTACTGTTACTTCAAAACAGCAACTTGGCGATACCTGTGTTAAAGGTATCTGTGGTCAAGTAGATGGCTCAGTGATCCCAGGCATGATTGGCCTTGAAGCGGGGCAATCTGCGTTTGGCGATTTATACGCATGGTTTAAAAACCTAATGCTGTGGCCAACTCGCCAGTTAGCAAATTTAAACGACGTTGAACAAAGCTTGATCAATAAAATTGAAGACTCAATTTTAGTTGATTTATCAAAAGCTGCCAGTGCGTTACCGGTTAAAAATACCGATGTAACAGCACTTGACTGGGTCAACGGTCGTCGCACACCTGATGCAGATCAAAGCGTAGCAATGGCCATGACGGGCATGAAAATGGGCACTGACGCGCCGCAGTTCTTTAAAGCATTAGTTGAGGCGACGGCCTTTGGCGCTCGTGCGATCACTGAACGCTTTCAAAATGAAGGCGTACCGATTGATTCAGTAGTGGTAATTGGCGGCATTTCAAAAAAATCAGATTACGTAATGCAAACCTGTGCTGATGTATGGAATTGCCCAATTGACGTACTTGAAAGCGAGCAAAGCTGTGCACTTGGCGCTGCCATTATGGCTGCTGTTGCTGCAGGTGAATATGCGACGGTTGCTGATGCGCAACAAGTTATGGCGTCTGCCGTGTGTCATCAATATTTACCTAACCCTGAGCGGGTTGCTGTTTATGATGAGCTATACGCTAATTATCAAGCCCTTGCACAGTATGTTGATGGAGCAAAATCATGAGCTACACAGAGTTAAAGCGTGAAGTATTTGAAGCTAACATGGAATTACAACGTCGTGGTTTAGTAATTTATACCTTTGGTAATGTGTCGCAAATTGACCGCGACAAAGGCGTGATTGCGATTAAACCAAGTGGTGTGTCCTATGACCAAATGAAAGCTGAAGACATGGTGATTGTTGATCTCGAAAACAACATCGTTGAGGGCAGCATGCGCCCTTCTTCAGATACCAAAACCCATATTCACTTATATCGTCATTTTAATGAGATCGGTGGCGTAACGCATACTCATTCAACGTATGCCACTGCATGGGCACAAGCAAAGCAGAGCATTCCTTGCTTTGGTACGACTCATGCTGATTATGTGCACGGTGACATTACCTGCACCCGTGAACTAACCGATGCGCAAGTAAATGGCGATTATGAGCTTGAGACCGGTATTCAAATTACTGATGCTTATAAAGACCGCGACCCAAAAGCAGCACCTATGGTGATTGTGGCAGGGCACGCACCGTTTACGTGGGGTAAAGATGCAGCGCAATCTGTGTATCACGCGGCGCTGCTAGAAGAAATTGCTCGCATGGCTTACTTAACTCGCACGCTTGATCAAAATGCAGCTGCGCTTAAGAAGTCTGTGATGGATAAACATTATTTAAGAAAACACGGTAAAGATGCCTACTACGGCCAAAGTAACCGTGGCTAACCAGTACAAGAGGAATTTATATATGCCGTCGTCAATGAAAGAAGTTTGGTTTGTAACTGGGTCACAACATTTATATGGCCCAAAAGTGTTAAATACTGTTGCAGATAATAGCGCTGCAATTGTTGCTGGTTTAAATAGCGAAGCTAATTTACCAGTTAATCTAGTATGCAAGCCAACGGTAAAAACACCTGAAGAAATTCATGCGGTTTGCCAAGCAGCAAACACAGATCCTAACTGTGTGGGTTTAGTATTGTGGATGCATACATTCTCACCCGCGAAAATGTGGATTGCCGGTTTAAACGAATTACGTAAGCCATGGTTACACCTTCATACACAATTTAATGCCGCGTTACCGTGGGCTGACATTGATATGAACTACATGAACACCCACCAAAGTGCGCATGGTGATCGTGAGTTTGGTTTTATTGGTACTGTAATGCGTAAAGAGCGTAAAGTAGTGGCTGGTCACTGGCAACGTGCTGACGTGCAAAAGCAAATTGATGATTGGTGTCGCGCTGCTAAAGGTTGGGCTGAGAGCCAAACACTTAAAGTGGCACGTTTTGGCGATAACATGCGCCAAGTTGCGGTTACAGAAGGTAACAAAGTATCAGCACAAATCACCTTTGGCTATGAAGTGCATGCCTTTGGTGTAGCTGAGCTCGTTAAAGTTGTTGATACTGTGACAGATGCTGAAGTCGATGCCCAGCTTGAAGTATATAAAACTGACTATGTGATTAGCGATGAAACGTTGCAAGATGACTACAAAGTATCGATGCTACGTAACGAAGCGCGTTTAGAGCTTGGTATGGAACGCTTTTTAGAAAAAGGTGGCTTTAAAGCATTCACTAACTGTTTTGAAGACTTGTCTGGTTTATCAGGTTTACCAGGACTTGCAACGCAGCGTTTAATGGCAAAAGGTTATGGCTATGGGGGCGAGGGCGACTGGAAAACAGCTGCTATGGTACGCATCATGAAAGTAATGGGTGAAGGCCGTGAAGGCGGTTGTTCATTTATGGAAGATTACACGTATAACATGGGTGATACTGACCAAGTATTGGGTGCTCACATGTTAGAAGTCTGTCCATCGATTGCAGCGCAAAAACCACGCCTTGAAGTTCACACGCACACCATTGGGGTGAAATGTGATGTGGGTCGTTTATTGTTTACTGCTAAAGCCGGTGCGGCAATTAACGTTTCGCCAATTGATATGGGTAATCGTTTCCGTATTTTGATCAACGAAGTAGATACAGTAACGCCACCGGCTGAGTTACCGCATTTACCAGTTGCATCAGCATTGTGGGAAACTAAACCTAACCTATCAGTGGCGTCTGCTGCGTGGATCCATGCCGGTGGTGCGCACCACACTGCGTACAGCCAAGCTGTTACCACCGATATGATTGTTGATTTTGCTGAAATGGCAGGTGTTGAAACGATGATTATCGATGCTGATACCAGCATCCGTGGTTTCAAAACAGAGCTACGCCACAATGCAGCGTATTACATGTTAAAACGTGGGCTTTAATCACCTATAACAGCAGTGATCTAAGTTAACTAAATAAGCCAACTTTATAGTAAAGTTGGCTTTTGTTTTCTAAGACTTTGGAGTACACATGCTCGATCTCACAAAATACCAAGGCATTATTTTTGATATGGATGGCACGCTTATCGATTCGATGGGCTCTCATTTACAAGCATGGGAGCTGACCTGCCATGCATTAGGTTATCCGTTTGACTATGACTATATGTATAGTTTAGGTGGCGTACCAACACTTGCCACTGTTGATATTCTCAATGAAAAATATGGACTTAGTCATGATCCTGATGAAGTTGCCAAGCAAAAACACCAATTTTGGTTAGGCTTAAACCATCAGCCAGAAATCATTACTGAGACAGTCGATGTATTAAACTATTACCATGGCAAAATGCCTATTGGGGTAGGTACTGGCGCGGACCGTGCGCATGCCATTGAGCATCTAACTCAAACAGGGTTAATCGATAAAATAGACGCATTAGTTACTGCCAGTGATGTTCGCCACGGTAAACCACACCCAGAAACTTTTTTAAGCGTAGCCAAACAAATAAACATTCAACCACAAAATTGTGTGGTGTTTGAAGACACGCAAATAGGCTATCAAGCAGCTCAGGCTGGTGGTATGGACTGCATTTTAGTCAAAGACGGCAAAATACAACTAAAAAGTTAGGCGAATAAATTTGCAATCGATCACTATATTGTATTATAAAAGTATAAATACAATTATAATAAGGTTATTGTCATGTCATTGCAATGTGTAACTCAGCGCCTAACAGCGGTTCATCAGTCGTCAACATCGATTAAAAAATTATCTCGCGGTATCTTTGCAATAGCAGTGTCCTTTGGGATTGCTTTAACCCCCGCGTGTGCTCACCAAGGAGACAATATGACCAATTCACCTTCTGCATTACTGCACGCTTATGGCAAGCTGGCAGACCAAACTCCGATCAACCAAGTTACCCTAACCAATAGTAATGGCGTGAGCGTTGATGTGATCAATTATGGCGGCATTATTACCCGTATCGAAACGCCAGACAGCAATGGCAACATGGGTAATATTGTTTTAGGTATGGATAATTTAGAAGATTACACTAATGCAACCACATACTTTGGCGCGATCATTGGCAGATTTGGTAACCGTATTGCTAATGGTAAATTTAGCTTAAACGGCACAGACTATCAGCTAGCAACTAACGATGGTGCTAACCATTTACACGGCGGTGTGCAGGGCTTTGATAAAAAAGTCTGGACCATGGCTCCATTTAGTACAGAAAACAGTGCGGGTGTTACACTTAGTTTAGTGAGCCCTGATGGTGACCAAGGTTATCCTGGAGAGCTTACAACACAAGTTACCTACACACTGACCAACAAAAATACTCTAGATATGCAATTTGTGGCAAAAACAAATAAGCCAACCATCATCAATATGACCCAGCACAGTTATTTTAACTTAGCCGGTAAGGGCGATATTCTCGATCATCAAATGCAAATCAACTCAAACGCAATCACCCCTGTGGATGGCGGTTTGATCCCAACGGGTGAGTTAATGCAAGTGGCGGGTACACCGTTTGATTTTAGAAATCCAAAAGCAATTGGTAAAGAAATTAATGTCGATGATGAGCAGCTGAAGCTTGGTAAAGGTTATGACCATAACTTTGTGCTGAAAAACAAACCTAATCATGATTTGATTGAAGCAGCTAACGTTTATGAGCCAAGCTCAGGTCGAACCCTAACTGTGTATACCGAAGAACCTGCGGTACAGTTTTACTCAGGTAACTTTTTAGATGGAAGCAGTAAGCAAGCCTCTGGATTAGTTCATAAGCAGCGCAGTGGTTTTTGCCTAGAGCCACAGCACTTTCCTGATGCACCGAATCAGCCAACATTCCCAAGTACAACTTTGATGCCTGGTGAGGTTTATTCAACGCGTATTGTGTATGAGTTTGGCACTAAGTAATGCACTTCGTTAATCAAATAGGGCTGCTGTTTGCAGCCTTAGTGATAACAACTGTGGCGCAAGCGACTGAGGTTGCGACTATTCATAGCCCAGATCAGCAGTTAGCCGTATTGGTTGATTTAGATGAGCAAGGGCAGTTAAGTTATCAAGTACAGTCAGGTAGCGATAAAGTAATTGAGCCATCTTTATTAGGTATCACGCTTAATAATACCGATTTTACTAAAAAGCTTAGATTATTAGCCGTTAAACAACAGCCGACAGTGAATGATAGCTACCAGCTTTTTACTGGTAAGCAACAGTTTGTTGATTACCAGGCTAACAGTACGGTTGTTAGTGTGACTAATCAGCAACACGAAACATTGAATGTTCGCTTTCAAGTGAGCAACGATGGGGTTGCTTTTCGCTACGAGTTAGATGGGGAGTCCTCGGATACGCGGGTCGTACTGAGTGAACAAACGGGGTTTAACTTTCCAAGTGAAACCGTTGCGTGGTTACAGCCTAAAGCGCAAGCGCAATCTGGCTGGATGAACACTAACCCTTCTTATGAAGAAGAATATTTACAAGCGACAGCATTAACGACCCCTGCAATAACCAATAATGGCTGGGTGTATCCGGCATTATTTAAGCACCAAGAGCAGTATATTTTAATCTCAGAAGCTGGTGGTGAAGACTATTACAGTGGTACTAATTTAACCAATAATAGCCAAGGGCAGTTTAAGGTTCGTTTTCCTGATCAGCGTGAAGTTACTTCTAATGGTGGCTATTTACCAGAGCATACACTGCCGCTGTTATCGCCTTGGCGTTTATTGGCAATTGGCACGTTGCAAACGGTTACTGAGTCTACTTTAGGGACTGACTTAGCCCGACCAAACCAGCTAACTAACACTGATTTTGTTAAACCGGGGATTGCTGCTTGGAGTTGGGGGTTATTAAAGGATGACTTTACAACCTTTCCTGTGCAAAAACAGTTCATTGATTATGCAGCAGATATGCTCTGGCAATATGTATTGATTGATGCGGATTGGGATCAAAAAATAGGCTGGGAGAAAATGCAGCAGTTGGCAGCCTATGCTAAGCAAAAAAATGTTGATTTATGGGTTTGGTATAACTCATCAGGCGCGTGGAATAACACGGTTTATTCTCCTAAAAGTGCATTACTAACGCGTGCTGATCGCATTAAACATTTTGCAAAACTTCAAGCTATGGGAATTAAAGGCATTAAAGTCGACTTCTTCCCGGGTGATGGTTCATCTGTGATGGCCTATTACGAAGCTATGCTGAAAGACGCAGCAGCACATCAGTTAATGGTCAATTTTCATGGCACCACTTTGCCAAGGGGCTTGCAGCGAACTTATCCTAATCTAATGACCTCCGAAGCAGTAAAAGGCTTTGAGATGATAAGCTTTTTTCAAGCATTTGCCGATAAAGAAGCGCAGCATGCAGCGACCTTAGTGTTTACTCGGAACGTGTTTGATCCAATGGATTTTACACCTATGGTACTTGGTGATATTCCTAATATTGAACGCAAAACCAATAATGCCTTTGAGCTCGCGCTGCCGATTTTATTTACATCTGGGGTACAGCACTTAGTGACAACGCCTGAGCAAATGACGAAAGTTTCAGAACCAGTAAAAGCTTATTTGAAATCGCTGCCTACTCTGTGGGATGAAACAAGGCTCTTGCAAGGCAGCCCAGGTAAGCAGGTGGTGATGGCGAGACGTTCTCGCTGCAACTGGTATGTTGCAGGTATTAATGCGCAGGATAAAGCTATTACGTTAGATATTGACTTAAGCTTTAGTAACTTCAGTTCAGCCCAGCTACTTAGCGCAGGTAAAAAATTAACACAGGTTGAGGCGCAACAGCTCAACTCAAAACTGTTTTCTATAAAATTAAACCCCAATAGCGGGTTTGTTATAATAACTAAGGGTGATACCAACAATGAATGCACAACATCACTTGCGCACTAAATTAAAGCGTACTGCTAAAGCAACAGGCCTTGTAGGTTTATTCGCTTTGTCATTAAGCTCACTTACAGGGTGTGAATCTACAACCCGCGCAGACACACAACAAACACAAGATGCAGCACCAATCGCGAGCGCAAAAGCACCCACGCAAGATGATGGCGTATTCACTAATCCATTATTTCCTAATGGTGCCGATCCATGGCTTGAGTACTGGGATGGTAACTATTACCTAACGACGACAACATGGACATCTGAATTGGTGATGCGTAAATCACCTACTTTAGCAGGACTTGCCGATGCAACCCCAGTAAATGTATGGTCAGCGACCGATCCTGCGCGTTGTTGTAACTTTTGGGCGTTTGAATTTCATCGTGTTAAAGGCCCTGACGGCTACCGTTGGTACATGATGTATACAGCAGGGACTGATGGTACTTTAGATAACCAACATCTTAATGTATTAGAAAGTGCCGGTGACGACCCAATGGGTCCGTATGAATACAAAGGCGCACTCATGCCTGATGTATGGAATATCGATGGTAACTATTTAAGCTATAAAGACAAACTCTATGTTATTTATTCCCAGTGGCAGGGCGATCAACAGTTAAACATTATTGCTGAAATGGAAAACCCGTGGACATTGAAAAAGAATTCACCGCACACGGTGATCACACGCCCTGAACTTGATTGGGAGATCAGCGGCCGTAAAGTTACCGAAGGCGCTGAGATTTTACAGCACAACGGTCGTACATTTATGACTTACTCCGCAAGCTTTTGTAACACGCCAGATTATAAGTTAGGTATGTTAGAGCTGGTGGGTGATGATCCGCTAGATGCAAACAGCTGGAAGAAGTTTGACGAGCCGGTGTTTGAACGTACTGATGAAGTATTTGGCCCTGGTCACAATGGTTTCTTCACTTCGCCAGATGGCAGTGAAGATTGGCTGGTATATCACGGCAATGATTCAGTAGAGCATGGTTGTAGTGCCACACGTTCTTTGCGTGCGCAAAAATTTACTTGGCATGATAATGGCACACCAAACTTTGCAAAACCTGTTACACCGGGTGTTGAAGTGGCTCCACCATCAGGCGAATACGGCCCGCTTGTAACTCGTGTGCAAGGTCAGCGTTATAACTTAGTTAATGCAACCAGCGGTTTATGTTTAGACATTGCAGCCGATCCTCAAGATGCGCGTGCTGTGCAACGTCAATGTGCAAGCACTAATGGGCAATGGGTGATTGATGCCACTACTGATGGTTTTGTACGTTTAGCGAACCGTGAAGACAGCAAGTTTTTAGAGCTGGCTAATTGCAGTGATGCTGATAATGCGAAAATACAATCTGCAGCGTGGCGTAATAACTTCTGTCAGCAATGGAAAGTAGCACCAAGCACTGATGGTAATGTCACTATTACGAATCGCTACACTGAAAAACCATTAGCCGTAGCAGGGTGTTCAGCCGCGCAAAATCAAGCGGTTTTACAACAAGGTAAAGATACTGCATGTGCTGATTGGCAGTTACAGCCTGTAGGCAGTGTCGCGGTAATGAGCCAGCAAAGTGGTAAAGCATTGAGCGTTGCAGGAGCAGTTAAAGCGGGTACTAATGTTGAGCAACAAGCGTTTACTCACAGCGATGCCCAGCAATGGTTCTTTGCGCCAACAGACACTGGCTACGTTGCTCTAAAACAAGACCTTGATAGCGATTACTGCGCTGCTGTGGCAAACAATGCTTTAGTGCCTGGCGCTAACGTTGAAATGGCTTCGTGCGAAACTAAAACAGCACAATGGCGTATAACCCCTGTTGAAGGTGGCGGCGTGATGTTGATCAACCGTTACACAAAGCAAGCACTGGGTTTAAGTGATTGTGGCCTTGCAGATAAAACTAATTTTGCACAACAACCTGATTTAGGTAACAAGTGTCAGATTTTCCATTTACGCGAACCAAAGTAAATGTAAATAAGCGTTCGACTCTCACCAAGCCACTGTTTCGATAGTGGCTTTTTTATGTGTATGTAGCGTGCGTTTTAATTTTATGAACTTACATTTGAATAGTCGTGTTATTGCCATCATTAATAAAGTGCACTCGTGGCCTGTACATTTAGTATTTTTTAACAAACTGTCAAAGTTAAGCGATTCGCTCAATATCAAAGGTGGTTGTATTTTAAGCTGTTGTCGCTAATTTAATTAGTGTAAGGTGACGCAGCAAAGGTACAATTTGATTGTCCATAATTGTAAGATACAGTGAACCAAGTGTAATGTTAGCGTAGGCTGCTAATATGTAAGGTAAAGCCAAAGATAATTATAAAATAAACTTAAAAAATAGCGCTTTTTATAGATAGAAGCAGGCACAGGAATAGGAAGCCTCATGATATTAAGAATGATTTTATTATTGAGTTTATTGTCAAATATAAATATAAATGCAAATGCTCAGGATCCAGAGCCTGAACTTACAATTTTGTTGAACGACTGGCCACCTTATAATTTTAACAAAGGTGGTAAGCTAGTTGGTATTAGCACAGAGTTAGTAGAAGCCGCGCTGCAAAAAGCGAACATCAAATACAAACTGTTAGTTTATCCTTTTAAACGCGCTTTATACACTGTCCAAGAAACTCCTAACACTTTGCTTTTTACAGTAGCTCGTATTCCTGAGCTCGAAAATATGTATAAATGGATTGGCCCTTTGCACACCAGAGAGGTATATCTGTATAAATTAAATTCCCGATCTGATATACAGATCAACAAAATCGCAGATATCAAACAATATAAAACTAGTGTGCTGATGGGCGGTTCAGTTGAGCAATTCCTTAAACGTAATCACTTTCAAGAAAATATAGACTACTATGTTACTGTTAATTCAGAACAAATATTAAAAGCTTTATTTAAAAAAAGGACAGATCTGATCCCTGGAGATCCATTAGATTTAGCCTATCAAATGAAAACGCTGGGCTATGATCAGTCAGCAATTGAAAAAGCCTATTTACTGTCGAACGAAGGTGGCTATTACATGATAGCTAATAAAAAAACATCAGATGAAATGATAACAAAAATTCAGAAATCTTTAGATGAAGTGCTTGCATCAGATAAGAAAGATAAAACTATCGAAAAGTATCTACAAATAAAAAGCGGTTCCTTTAACTAAAAATCTATCGATTAAACAATCACTAATTATTTTGGTGATTAAATTGCAAAGCTTATTGCGCCTGGTAGCAGAAGGCATTTTAATGGCCGATTTACTTTTGTCAGTAAAAATTGCTGTAGCAAGGAAATACGAGTGCACCAATCTGCCTAGCGATTGGCCAGTTTTTATAACTCATAATTATGCCTAATTGTTGATATTGCGCTTATTTAAGTATAGCTAAAAACACGATTGCTAATAATAGAATATGAGCAGTACTACAATAGTAACAACTAATCGCGATTTCAGTTGATCACACCATGGCACTGACAAGTGCACCTGTGTCGGTAATACCAGCTTCTTTCATCGCTTCAGCGATGGTTTGAACTAACGAACCCATTTGAGCTTGCATTGATACAATCATATTAGTTTGCGCTTCGACTTGTGCTTTAACAGCTTCATCTTGCTGGTTATCTAGCGCTTTTAACTTT
The DNA here is from genome assembly GCF_014163635.1 of Pseudoalteromonas sp. SR44-8. Lineage (NCBI taxonomy): Bacteria > Pseudomonadati > Pseudomonadota > Gammaproteobacteria > Alteromonadales > Pseudoalteromonadaceae > Pseudoalteromonas > Pseudoalteromonas sp. SR44-8. The sequence continues at coordinate 92,260 of NZ_JACJDS010000004.1, read as the reverse complement.
TCGAGTTGCTCTTTTTGTTGTTCAATCTGTTCTTTGATTTTTTTCAGCTGTTCGATCATTTTAGCGATGTGATCGGGCATATCTGAATTGGCCTCTTTTTCTGCTTTCTCTTTAGTTTCCCGGCCTGATATATTGTCTAACTCTTTTTCTGATAAACGATAGCCAGTAGTATCGTTACTTTTTACCGTAGACTCTGATGGTGACGCAATTGGCTGTCCCAGTGGTTTATGTATCTGCATCATGGCTCTTTATAATGTGATTTAATCATACTTATCGGCTGAAAGAGGCGTTACTAAAGGGGAGGCATGTAAATAAAAGCCAAATATTAATTTGGCTTTTATTTGGATAGCTGCAGACTAACGAACTTGGTTAGCCCATTTTTCACCGGCTGGTGTGCGGCGCCATTTAAAATACTGATCAAGTGTTTCTAGCGCTTGTTTGTCGGGCACTGGGCCGACTTTCGCTTGCTGTTGAAAATACATAGTGCTGGGTTTGTCATTATTAAAAGCAGGCCAATTTGGTAATGCATCGTCATTTGGATTGCTATTTTTGGCAAAGTTAGTCCAGTAGGTTGCCATTATATCTGACATTTTTAAATCATTTTTAGTTACATTCGGATCTGCTTTATTAAGGTTTTTAAACATATAGGCTATTTCATGACCGTGGCCAGAGCCATAATCTTCATCTTTGCCGCCAAGTTTACGCTCAGGATGGTGATCAAAGTAATATAAATAAACAGGGGCTCTTCCATGTTCAGTTTGTAACTTAGCCCAGCTCCAAGTATGCCAACCAAAGGCAGCATCACGCACCAGATTACGGGCGCTGCGAGGGATGCTGTTTTTTGCAACAGGGTAAGCTTCAAGTGTGCTTGGCGCAAATTGACCGAAGCGAGTCTTTACTCCATCAACAAAATTATTAACATCAGGGTCCCACACAAAGCTGACGCCTTCATCCGAGTTATAACCAATTAAAGCAGGTACATCATTAAACTTGCCTTGCTGATAGAGCTTATATTGGTCGTCTTTTATCACATAGCCGTCAACAATGGGCCAACCACCGGGAAGTGACCAGCCTTTTGGTATAAAAGTTTTTGCGCTCATTTTTCGCAGTTGTGCAATGGAGGTTGTGCCAAACTGTTTTACATAGTCGAAACCTTCTGTTTGAGCCTGTTGTAAGGTTGACATGTTTTCACCGGGGTAGTTCTTAATGCGAGTAGGACCAAATGAACCACCACTTTGCGAGATAACTTTGTTAAATAACCCTTTAGCTAACGGTGAGGCGGCAAGCATGCTAACCGAAATGCCGCCCGCAGATTCACCAGCGATGGTAAGATTATTTGCATCACCACCAAACTCACTAATGTTTTGTTTAAGCCACTTTAAGGCGGCTAGTTGGTCGAGCAACCCATAATTACCTGATACGCCAACTGGGCTTTCCTTATTAAGTTCAGGATGGGCTAAAAAACCTAATTGACCAACGCGATAAGCAATAGACACTACTATCACGCCTTTATTGGCAAGCTCAGTACCATCAAAAATAGGATCGGATGAGCTACCAAAACTAAAGCCACCGCCGTAGATCCATACCATTACAGGGAGTTTATCTACGCTCGATTCTGCCGGCGTCCAAATATTTAAATATAAGCTATCTTCACTGATCCCAGATACAGGGTTGCCTGCTTGTATTGGGGCAGGGGCATACTCTTGTGCTTTACGTACACCTTGCCATTTTTCAGCCGGTTGCGGGGCTTTCCAACGTAATTCTCCCACGGGTGGTTTAGCAAACGGCACACCTTTAAATACCGCTAAGTTATGCTCTGCCGTGCCTTGAAGTTTACCTTGTGCCACAGTGACTTGGATGAGTGGCTCGGCGTTGACAGCGGTCACTGTTGCCGTTGTTGCAGTAAAAAATGTAGCCCATAAAAGCCGCTTAAGTGTTGATGTGTTCATAATCATTCCTTTTAAAATTGTTTTGCTTTTATATCCCAATTAACAAAGTCAGCTGTTTTACCCTGCAAAAATAGCGTTGCATTGGTTTGCTTATCTTTTAATTGCCAATCCAGCCACTTAATAGCTAGCTTTGAGAACGAACCACCAAACGGCTGTTCAAATGTTCCTGAATGCCCCGCGGTTTTATGATTAGCAAAGATCACGGGCACATGACTTATGCGTTGATAATCAAGCTTGGCATTGTCAGTGGCAATATCAGTGGGTCCACCAACAAGGTAGATTACAGGAGCATGCAAGTTTTGCAGTGACTTAACATCAGCGCTTGCCATGGTCATATCACCAATACCTGAATTAAACATTAAATAACTGCTGACTCTTTTATCTGCCCCAGTGGCCAGTAGTTGCGCGCCGCCACACGATTGACCTGCAATAGCGATTTTCTTAAGGTTTGCGCTTTGGTAAAATTCACTTAATGGATTTGCAGATTGCGCTGTGATCCAATCAATCGCGTGAGGGATCATGCTATTACTGGCCTTATTTAAGGGCCTGTCATCAAGGCTGTTTTGCATTTTGCCCAGAGCAATGACTAAGTAACCGTGCGAAGCAATGTCAGAGAGCATATGCTCAAATGGATAGGAGGTATCCATACAGCCGCCGTTAGCAAATACCATAACGGGTAGTTTTGGCGACGGGTTTTGCCCAGCGCTTAACTGCTTCGGGCGGTATATAACATAGTCACTTAACGAGGTTTCAGTGGCTGCAATGGCGCTAAATGGGCCACTGCCACCTTCGTCTATCACTTTATAGTTAGCAGTTTTCGCAAAGCATAGTGAGGGTATCAAGCATATTAAGGTGATGAAAAGACGTTGCATAGCTCCTTCCTTAGTTAATATTGTATTATAAATATCACTGTATATGATGTTGTGTATGTTGAAAATAAAAAGTTAAAAAAAAGCCAGACTCTTGTCTGGCTTTTTATGACAACAAACTATTGGGTAAGGCAGCTCACCCTAAATAGCTTACTCTTGTGCAGTAGCTGCATCGTAGAGTGCTTTGATTGCGTCAGCATCGATTGCGCCGTTAAATATTTTTAACTCATCAACCGCGCCGTTATACGGTGTATCCCAGTAGTTTACACCTAACGCAAATTCATTGGTTTCGCCTTCGACAGTGAATACGCGAGGGAAGCCACCAGCTTCAATTTTAAGTTCACCATTTACGTACATTTTCAGCGTATCACCGTTGCTGCCATCAACCGTGAAGGCAACATGAGTCCACTCTTTAGCAGGGATGCGCATGCCTAAATCACCATTATCAAAGAATGCACCGCCACCATTTGCCCATAGACGTGTAGTATTTGAATCAACCATTGAGGGTACTAAGCTGACCCACGTTGATGAACTAGCCCCTGCAAAAAATGCGGTGGTGTAATCTGAGAATGTTTCAGGTTTTAACCACATTGATACTGAGTAGTCGTTGGTGGTGATCAAATTATTTGGTAAACGCACGCCTGAACCTTGCAGGAATAACGCTTGGCCTTTAATGCCTTCAACAAAAGTGGCGTTACCACCGGTGTTATCAATACGGTCGCCAGTTGGTTTAGCACTTGCGTATGCATCTTTAAGCTCTGCTAAATCGCCTTCAAAGCTATATTCTGCAGGGGCAAGTGATTTAACGGTAACTGCAAAAGTTTTAGTATCTGTAAAGTCTTTATAGTTAATTGTTGCTGTTAAAGTAACAACTTGATCGCCAACATTGGCGCTTGGCTGATTAACAACGGCAGTGCCATTAACAGGTTTCAAGAACTCTTCATTATTCGATGTCCAGCTAATACCTGACACAAACGGTCCAACACGGGGTAATTCAAAGCTTTCACGGATAGCCGTTGTATCACCTAAATCAAGTGCATCAGTAATGAAGGTTTCAAACTTAGTTGGATCAGTTAGATTGTTAATCGCTGCACCATTAATATCTAAGCTGTTTAATGCGTAATCATAGACAATAAATTCATCTACTTGACCTTGGAATGGTGCATCCCAGCCAAAGTTTACACCCAGTGCAAACTTGGCCGTATCACTACTAAACATGTCAGGGCGTGGCATTGAACCAACAAGTGCTCCATTAGAGTAGTACTTCATTGTGCCGTTAGCATAAGTGATAGTAACATGACTCCACTGTCCAGCCGTAGCGCCTTGAGTCATTTCGATTTGATTCCACTGCTCTACTTCAGGCTCAACAAGGTAGCGGCTCCATAGTAGTGTATTAGTCGTGAAGTGAGGTGCGCCACCTGGAATATAGCTAATCCAACGGTCAGCGTTTTCTGCTGCAAAAAATGCGGGGCTGTAACCAGTTACAACGTCAGGCTTTGACCAAAATGAAACGGTGTAGCTGTCAGAATTGATAATGTCATCCGGTAAACGCACACCGGTTGAGCCATCAAAGTTAAATGCTTGGCCTGTTTGGCCCACGCTATAGGCAGCAGTGCCAGCACCTGTGTTGTCTAAGTTATTATCTGTGGTGACGGCATCAGCAAGGTTGCTTAAATTATCTGTTAAGCCGTTTTCAAAGCTATAGTGTGCAATCGCATTTTTAAATACTGGACGAGCTTTAACATTAACATTAAAGCTCTTAGTGATGGTTTCACCGTTAAGTGACATACTAGCGGTTAATGTAACTGCTTGATCGCCACGATCAGGGGTGGGAATAAATACAGAGCCATTTGCATCAATGTAATATTCATTACTTGATTCCCAGCGAATAGTCGTACCCGCTTTCCCTTTGGTTGGTAATGAATAACCTTCATCAGCAATTGACAGCTCAGTCTTAATATTTAGCGCATCGTTCACGGTTGCTAATACACTGGCGGTTTCATCAATCTCAGCAATTTTACTGCCCCACACCGTGGCGTTTTCAAGTGATACAGCAGAGAAGGTGACCACTAAGTCTTGCTTACTATCATCCCATTGCCATTTAGCAACACCGTAATAAGTACCAGATTCAAGCTCAAGTTTGACGTTTGAATCATCAACCATATACCAAATACCCGTATCATCACCGGTCACTGAGTGATCAGCATTTAATGCTATGTAAGTTGAGCGCACCGCACTGGTATTAACATCAGTACCATGATTTATAAATTTGTAGTATCCGTACAATTGCTCAGCAACCACTAAATTATCACCCTCTAGTGGTACAAAACGTTGTGGTGAGGTGACAGGCCAACCTAACGAATTGATAAACATCTCATGCACGCGAACTTGGTGAGCTTCACTCGCTGTCGGAAACGGTGACGAGGTTTGTGGGAAACGCGTGTGGGTAATCAATAAGTGACGGCCAGTCGCTTCGTCATAATGTGCTGAATTATGGCCCGGTGATTGATAACCCCAAGCAGGTGACGTTTCACCTAGCTCTTGAGTGTACTCAAAGCCACCTAATAGTTTTTCACCAATTTCTAGACCACCTACAGTGGCAATATCGTTGCCAGCGGTATCTAAGTATGGGCCATCTGGTGTTTTTGAACGTGCTACACGGATATTGTAACCACCGTTTACATCAAAACCCGCGACTGAATAAAACAAGTAATAGTAGTCACTTTCTGGGCTGTACATAGCAAATGCGCCTTCAATGGCTCTAAAGTCACCACCCACTAAGTGTTTACCATAGCCTTGCTCACCGTCAGGTATACCGGTTTCTTCATTCATTGCCAGTACAAAAATACCGCCAGAATATGAACCATAAACCATCCATAATTGGCCGTCTTTATCATAAAAGGCGGCAGGGTCAATGGCATTCGGGTCAACCGCACCATTCCACGTTGTTTGGCCATTATCTAAGGGATACTGCGCAAATTCTTCGTCATTGCGATAGCCACTGCGTAAGAATACACCTTTGTTTTTATATGGACCTTCTACAGAATCAGCTTCGGCAAGGCCTAAGTACGAGCGGTTCCAGCATACTTCATCAACAACGTCAGGTGTGTCAGGGTTATCTTGGGCGCAATGGTTATAGTAAAACCAAAACTTACCATTGGGTGCTTTCACCACATCAGCAGCCCAGTTACCGGTAAATCCATCAGTCCACTCAATACCTTCGGCGATTTCGCTAGTGTAATTAAAGTCAAAAAGCGGGCTTTCATTCACGGCTTCATTAGCGGAAAGACTTGAAATCATTTCCCAATTTAATAAATCAGTTGATTTTGCTACCGCTAAATGTGAACCAAAAATGTAATAAGTACCGTCAGTTTCAATTACGGAAGGATCATGTACGCCAACATAAGTTACCGCTACATTACCTTCTTCGTTGTACTCAACGCTATCACTGACGGTTGGTTTTGCACTTTGTGGCTGGGCAACTGCTGGTGATGACTCAAGCTTAGTGCCTTCTTCAGAGCATGCTGTAACAGCTAAAGCGCAGGTGATCACCATTGCTAATCTGGTTAGTTTCATTTTTGTGTGTCCTCTTATAACGGGGATTTTTGTTATTTAATGTTGTCGATAAAATTGCTGTACACCTAACGTAAAGTAGTAGCTACGTATTATTGTAATTTTATAGTACTATTTAAAATGTGCAAATACTTTTGCAAAAGTAATTAACATGTAAATTAAAAGTGCTTTGTTTACAATGATTACCGCGGTGTTTTAATTATTATCAAGCAATGGTTTGTGCTGCTTTTTCGCTGTTTTAATGGGAACACTAGATGTGTCTAGCAGGTAGGGGAAGATAAATCATAGTAATGAGGGCTCTGCAATAAGAGCCCATTTATTGACTGAGTTATTTACCTTTACTCAATCCTTCAGTGGTCATGATGATACGCTGCAAGGTGCCATCATCATTGTAGAGCAGTGGTTCAATCGCAACAGAGCGACGAAAGCGTCCGCCACTTGGTTTGCCGTCTTTTGGTGGTACTGCACCGGTATGGTAAATAAAGTAACTTTTACCTTTAAATTCGATAATTGATTGGTGATTGGTTTCGCTGTTACCGGCAATCTCATTGAGGATACCTTGGTACTGCCAAGGCCCATGGATACTTTTACTCATCGCATAACAGATCTTTTCAGGGAATTCACACGCATAAGATACGTAATAGTATTCTTCTTTCTTATGTACCCACAGTGCTTCAGTAAAGTTTGGTAAATCAATGGTTTTAATTTCACCATCCAAGCTGAGTAAGTCATCACTTAGTTTTACATATTTAGGCACTAAGTTACCAAAAAACATGTATGTATCACCGTTTTCTTCTACATAGATAGCCGGATCAATATCATCCCAGTCATTAGGTGTATGTTTGGTCATATCATCGGTTACTAGTGCATGACCGATGGCATCTTTAAATGGGCCAGTAGGGGATTTTGAGGTGGCAACCCCAATTGCAAAACCTGGTTTAGTATCATCATGGCGAACGGTAGTAAAAAAGTAGAAAGTACCGTCTCGTTCAATCATATGAGAAGCCCAAGCTTCACCTTTCGCCCATTTAAAGTCAGTGGCTTTCATAATTGGGCCGTGCTTTTTCCAATTCACCATATCGGTTGATGAAAAGGCAAGCCAGTCATGCATTTCAAAAAATACATCGTTATTGGGGGCTTCATCGTGGCCGGTATACAGGTAAACCGTATCTTTGTGCACCAATGCGGCAGGATCTGCAGTAAACACATCGGTAAATAATGGGTTTTGTGCAGCGGCCATAGTGCTAGATAGCAGTAACGGCAGTGCAAAGGCTGTTAATTTATTGTTCATTAGGTGTCCTTTGTGATTAATGATTGTAATTCAATATACGCTCTTCACGGTCACAGACTCAAATTGTATTATAGAGTACGAAAATGAGCTTAATTGGTACAAAAAAGTAAACATACAGTGAAAAACAATTCTTTATTGTAATATTGTATTTTTATTATCTTAGCAGCAAAATTGCGAAGGTAAATATCTGGTTACTTATTTTTTGTAACTCGACAGCCTACTACTATGTAGATGTTTCGCTTTTTTAATTGTTTATACTGTTGTATTTTATTGTTTATTTTAATTTTTAGGACGTATGCAAGCAAACCGGTAAGGTTTAATTGGGAGAGAACTTTAATATATTCTTTACGGATTGTTTTAATTTGGATTTTAGAGTTGACCGCTGATTAGTCATACAATATGATCAAAGTTCGGGCGCTAATCTATTAACAAAATAATATGTAGATCCCCGTGTACTGTTTTGACAACATCTCTGGACAATGCAGTGGTCACTCTTCGGTAGCTAAATGGAATAGTTCAGCCCGCCGATATAACTATAACTTGGAGAACACCGCTAATGTTTAAAAGAACACACATAGCAAGTGCGATAGTGTTGGCATTCACTTGTCAATTTGCCTATGCACAACAAGAAGCAATTAATACTCCTGAAGAAAGCGTTGATGAAATCGAGGTTATTCAGGTTACAGGTATTCGCGGCAGTTTAAATAAAGCGTTAGATGAAAAACGTGCTAGCGTGCAAATCGTTGACGCTATTATTGCTGAAGATATTGGTAAGTTCCCCGATAACAACGTAGTAGAAGCATTGCAACGGGTAACTGGGGTGCAAACTACTGGCCGTGGTGCGGGTGAAGTGAGCCAAGTATCTATTCGTGGTTTGTCGGATGTGCATACCACTGTAAATGGTCGTGATATTTTTACTGGTGCAGGGCGTGATGTAGCGCTACAAGATATCCCAGCAAGCTTATTATCGGGTGTTACCGTTTATAAAACACGTTCAGCTGATCAGGTAGAGCGTGGTATTGCCGGTTCAATCGACATTAAAACTAATCGTCCTTTTAATTTTGACGGCAAAAAAGTTGTTTTAGCTGCACGTGGTATTTACTCCGATCAACCTGATAAAGTTGACCCAAATGTGAGCGCATTATTAAGCAACCGCTGGGAACTTGATGGTGGGGGTGAGTTTGGTGCACTGTTTAATGTGTCGTACTCTGAGACCCATTATCGAGATGATACGATAACAGCGGGTGCAGCGTTTCCATTTTTTACCAATAAACCGCAAGCAATGTATTCACCCTATTCACGTATTCCTGAATATGATTCGCAAGGTAATAAAGTTTGGCAAATAGGTCTAGAAAATGGTTTACCCTATGCTCCGGGCTCTACATTGAATGTTGAGGGCGAACCAACCGAGTATTTAATTGCCCGTGATGCGATATTTGGTACGTCTTTTACTGGTTTGCGTAAACGCCCTGCTGCTTCAATTTCACTTCAATGGGCGCCGGTTGATACCCTAGAAATTACCGCTGAAGGCTTTTACACCGGTTATGAAAATGAATCGCAAAATGCCATGTGGTTCTCTAATACGTTCGAAAACGGTAACGGCTTCATCGAAACGCCTGTTGTATTTGATGGCACTAACGTTGTAAAAGAAAAGCAAGCAATTGCTGTGGGTGGTTTCCAAAGTGGCGATTTCTCTTATGGTAAAACAGACAGCTATTTATACGCACTTGGTGCACAGTGGCAAGCCAGTGATTATTTAACTATTAACACTGAGGTCGTTTATCAAGAAAGTGAGTATGAAACAGACTTTTTTGCAATGCGCTTTGACCGTGTTGCAACTGGTTTAGATGTTGATTTTAATGACAATGATGGTGTTCCAGGTATCGCATTTTGGGATGATCCTAATACAGCTGTAAATGAAGCCGATATGGCTGCAATACAAAACTGGAATGCGGGAACAGCCTATGATAATGGAGGCGGGAATCGCGGCGACTCAACAACATTTACCTTTGATGCTGAGTATCTAGTAGGTGGTAACTTTTTCGATAAAATTAAATTTGGTGGTCGTTACGAAAAACGCACCGCTGAAGAATTCACTCGAACAAATGAAGGTGGGATCGGAAATAGTACAAGTGTTGAAAGCCTGATCCAACAACTTGGTGCAGCTGGTGCAGCAGGCGATGGCTCTGGAATAGTATTCCAAGTTGATGACTACTTTGATGGCCGTGCAGATACATTTAATAGCTTTATCACCGCAGATGGTGGCTATATGCTAGATAACGCTGGTGCAGTTCGCAGCGTGTATGATCTAGAAGCAGAAGATGTATATAAGACCTTTGATATCGAAGAAAACTCGTATGCGCTATATGCCACAACAAACTTTTTCTTAACTGAAAATATCAGCGGGGAGTTTGGTGTTCGCTATGTGAGCTATGAGCAAGAAATGGATTTTACTGCTGAAACAGGGCTAAATACCAATGTGTTTGAGTCAAGCTCTGCGAGCGCAGATGTCAGTAAATTACTGCCAAGCTTAGTTCTAAACTGGAATATAACCGATGATGTGATAGGACGTTTTGCATATACTAATACCTTACGTATGCCTAATTTCACAGATTTAAATGCCTTGCAATACTGGACTGAACCATTAACTGATGGGACTAAAAACGGTACTGGGGTGGGGGGGAATCCGCAATTACAACCTGAGGAGTCTACAAACTATGATGTGTCACTTGAGTGGTATTTTGCAGATTCGAGCTCTTTATATGCAACGTACTTTTTACGTGACATAGATAGCCGGATTGTCCCTGGGCGTAAAATTGTAATGCGACCTAGAGCGTCAGATGGAGAGGTTATTCCCTTTGCATTAAGTGCGCCTGTGAATGCCAGTGAAGGTGAATTATCTGGTTTAGAGTTTGGTTTAGTATATTTCCCAGATAATTTACCGGAGATGCTTGACGGAGTTGGTGTACAAGCAAGTTTTACTGCGCTAGATTCATCTCAACAATTACCAGAATATAATGATGATGGAACTATTAGTGGTTATGTTGAGTCAAGCATGGCCGGTGTGTCGGATCAGTCATACAGTATTGTGGGTATTTATGAGCGAGATTCGTTTGATATGCGTTTATCGTACGTATGGCGTTCAGAGTTCTATACCGGTAACGAAGCGGCTATTTTTGCGAACCCGCTACAATTTTGGAGCCGTCCTGAGCAAAGTTTAGACTTTCAATTTAGTTATGACGTGACGGATGATTTTGTGGTGACATTTGATGCAACAAACATCTTAGATGATGTGTATCAAAGCTATTACGGTGAAGGTAACGATAACCTATTTAACTTTAGCAACGGTATCTACTCTCGTACATTTGCAATTGGTGCACGTTACACTTTCTAATATTTATATAAGCCCAAAAGTATAAGCCCAAAAAGTCCCAGCCTGTCTGGGACTTTTTTTATCCAACGGCACCTCTTACCTAGCAGTACCTAAAATGTTAATTTTTAACTGGGTTTTATGATGATTATCAAAATGAACTTGTTGTACAGAGCAATAAGTTGCCTTGGCTAAATTGTAATATAGTATCTTTATTTGCCATGTTAAATAAAATAAATTCATTTAATTGTTGCAAAAATATAGTTAAGCTCTTAATCCTTTCCATAATAAAATAACTAAGATTATGTTATTTATTGTTTTATTTTCTATTCTTCACAACTTTAAAGCCTGTATTTCGATTTTTTCAATTAACATTTATTTAGCGTTATAAGTTGACTGCTAATTAATCATACAATATTATCAATATCAGGCAGCAAATAATTAACATAATAAAAGACAACCTTAATACAGGCTCTGACAACAAGCTTTGTACATAAGGGGGAGCAGAGGGTAATTAGCCTTCTGGGGGAAAAACAAATGGAGAACACCACTCATGTTCAAAAAAACACACATAGCTAGCGCAATTTTAATGGCAGTGTCATGCCAGTTTGCATATGCACAGCAAGAAGATAATACATCAGCAAATGCTGAGAAAGACGACATTGAAGTTATTCAGGTTTCTGGTATTCGTGGTAGCTTAAATAAAGGCCTGAACATTAAACGACAGTCATTCCAAGTTGTTGATGCGATTGTTGCCGAAGATATCGGTAAGTTTCCAGATAATAACGTTGTAGAAGCGCTGCAACGGGTAACCGGTATACAGGTTACTGACCGTGGTGCTGGTGAAGTAAACACGGTATCTATCCGTGGTTTAACGGACGTAACAACAACAGTCAATGGTCGACAAGTATTTACAGCTTCTGGTCGTAATGTAGCGCTTGCTGATATTCCGGCAGCTTTATTGGAAAGTGTTGATGTATTCAAAACGCGTTCCGCTTCACAAGTAGGTAGTGGTATTGCCGGTCAAATTGACATCAAAACCCAGCGCCCATTTAACTTTGATGGTTCAAGAGTGGTTGTTTCTGCTCGCGGTGTTTACCAAGACCAAGCAGAAGAGGTTGATCCAATTTTATCTGCACTAGCGAGTAATCGCTGGGAATCTGGTATGGGTGAGTTTGGTGCCTTGATCAACCTTTCATACGCAGAGACTAATTACCGCGACCAAAATATGGCTGCAGGTGCAATGGTGCCATTTATGACCCTTAACCCGGCAGCAGGATTTGCACCGTTTGAGCGTATTTTCCCAAGCAATGGTAATGTAAGTGAAAGCCCAATATGGGAACCTGGTCTTGAAAACGGCCTACCATATCAATCGGGTTCGACATTGAATATCAATGGTGTGCCAACTGAATATTACTTGTCACGCGATGCCGTTTTTTCTAATGACTTAACTGGTAAGCGTGAACGCCCAGCTGCCAATCTTTCATTGCAATGGCGCCCTAACAGCGATTCACAATATACCTTTGAAGCCTTTTATAATGGCTACCGTAATGAGTCATTCAATTCGCTAAGCTTTACCTTCGTAGATTGGTGGGGCAATGTTGATACGCAAAATCCACCGACGACCTTTGACGGTACTAACATTATTAAAGAACGTTATGTTGATGCACCATACGGTTTTAATAGCGGTGATTTGAATGTAAGTAAAACCGACAGTTACGTGTTTGCATTAGGTGGCGAATGGACTATCAATGATAACTTTAATTTGTCGTCTGAAATTTATTATCAAGATAGCCAATACGAAACAGAATTCCTGGCAATGCGAAGTGATCGGGTAGCATATGGCTTAAATGTTGATTTTAATGATAAAGATGGTGTCCCAGCATTAGAATATGTTGATAATCCAGATACCCCAGCGAATGAAGCTGATTTAACCGATACCTCGCAATGGAATGTTGCTCAACTGTATGACAATGGTGGCAATCGCAAAGGTGATTCACTTACCTTCACGCTGGATGGTGAACTGTTTGTAGACCGTTTGGGTTTCGATGAAATAGGTTTCGGTATTAAGTACGATAGTAAAGGATCTTCAGAAGCATCACGTGAATCCAAGTTCCTCGTTGAGACACTTGGGCAACCCTTTTCATCACTTGATGCTGGATTAGCCGCTGTTAATGAAGACTTTTTTGATGGCAAAGCTAATTGGCCATCATCGTGGGTTGCTCCAAGTGGCCACTACATTCAGGCGAATCGAGGCTATTTCCGCGAACTATATGGTATAAAGCCAGAAAGTTTGGAGTTAGAAAAAACATTCGATGTTGATGAAAAAGCTTATTCGGCTTATATTCAGGGTAATTTTTCAAGCACATTATTTGGTCGTGATATTGATGGTCAAGTTGGCCTTCGTTACGAAAATGCTAAGATTGATATGACATTTTTCGATATTGATCAAAATCCTACCGATGTTAGTTTTGCAGATAATAGTTCATCGGCTTGGTTACCTAGCTTTGTTGTACGCTACCATTTAGCGGAAGATTTGATTGCACGTGCCGCTTATACTCAGACTATTCGTCGTCCTGAGTTTTCACAGCTAAACTCGTTTATTTATTATACTGAAGATGTCACAGATATTGGTTATGGTACTGCAAATGGTGGGAATCCAAGCATAAAACCCGTTGAATCGAAGAATTATGATTTAACTTTAGAGTGGTATTTTGCTGAAGCAAGCTCGCTGTATGGCACATTGTTTAAGCGCGATATAGAAGGATTTGTCTATGGCTCTAACCGTATCATTCAATATCAAGGCCCAGATGCGACTGAGCCTGAGGATTACATTCTTACTCAACCAAATAATTCGTCAAATGGTACATTAGATGGCTTAGAACTTGGTCTTGTATATTTCCCTGACAATTTGCCTGATTGGTTAATGGGGGCAGGTATTCAAGCCAGTGCTACTTTACTTGATTCAAAACAAGATTTACCGAAGTATAACGATGTAGGTGAGTTAGTTGGTACAGATTCGCGTGATATGTTTGGTGTGTCTAAGTCATCGTACTCAACTGTTTTAATCTATGAACGAGAAGACTTTGATATGCGTTTGGCCTATTTATGGCGTGATGATTTCTTAAATAGCTATGAGGCCGCACAATTTGCTAACCCACTGGGTATCTACCGTAGCCCAGAACAGAGTTTAGATTTTCAGGTAAGCTACGATGTTACAGAAGATCTGATGGTGACATTTGATGGTACTAACTTAACGCAAGAAACGTATCAAAGTTATTATGAGTATCCAACGACACATAATTCAAATAGTGCACTATATAGTCGCACATTTGCATTAGGTGTACGTTACTCTTTCTAATCACAGTTATATCAAATAAAAGCCTCGGATCGTCCGAGGCTTTTCTATTTTCTATTATATGACCTTTGTCTAAGCGAAAATGGTTGCGTTACAAATAGTATGATAATACTATTAATCAGGTTATCATTAAATTTACAATAATAAGCAATACAATGGTCACCAATGTGATAAAACAAAGAATAGGTGACCTTTATTCTTTTAAATATGGCGTATTAAGGTACAACGTATTTTAAAAATCAGGTAGTTGTATGGAAAATCAAAAGTTATCAGTGGTAGAAAAAGTCGGTTTTGGTGCCGGTGATATGGCAGTAAACGTTATGGTTGCTGCATTATTTTATTTTATGTCGTTTTTCTACACCGACATTTATGGCCTCGACCCTGTTGATATGGGTATTTTATTTTTAGTTGCACGTTTTGTTGATGCGTTTACTGACCCATTAATGGGCGTGATTACCGATAAAGTAAAAACTCGCTGGGGGCAGTTCCGCCATTGGTTCTTATTTTTATCTGTGCCCTATGGTATTTCAATCGTCCTGCTATTTACCACTCCAGATTTTGATTACAATATGAAGTTGGTGTGGGCTTACCTTACTTATTTATTTGCCACCTTGATGTTTACCGGTGTAGCAATTCCTTATATTTCGTACATTGGCGTATTAACCGCAGATCCTAAAGAACGTTTATCAGCGAATGGTTTTCGGATGTTTTTTGCCAAAATAGCCAATGTTATTATTGTATTTTCAGTACCTTTACTTGCGTCAATGTGGGGCGGTGGCGATATCGCTCATGGTTATAAACTGGCAATGATTTTAGTGTCTACCTGCGGTGTAGCATTGTTTCTGTTTTGTTTTTTTACTACTCGTGAACGTATTACTCATGAACCACAAACCGAAAGTATACTGACCCAATTTAAAGTGCTGATTAAAAACGATCAATGGTTGCTGCTATGCGCCGCATGTGTACTTGGTACTCTAGGTTATGCAATTCGTGGCAGTGTGGCTATGTACTACGCTAAGTACTATTTAGGTGCTCCTGATCTGGCGGGTACATTTACTAGTGCCGGTATCGCAGCATCAATAGTATCTATGGTGGCAAGTACGTGGATCACCCAACGTTATTGTAAGTTAAAACTATTTAGATGGTCACAAATCGCAGTGTTGTTTATTTCGCTGATAATGTTTTTTGCAGTGCAACCTGGTGATATTTGGTTAGCCTTTGTGTTGTATATCATTTTATCTTTCGTGGTTGATTTGCATGCACCGGTATTTTGGTCCGCGATTGCAGAAGCGGTTGACTATGGCGAAATTAAAGATGGTGTTAGGGCATCAGGCTTGTCATTTGGCGGGATTTCATTTTGCCAAAAAGCCGGTGGTGGTTTAGCGGGTCTTGCCGGTGGTTTACTGTTAGCTTTTTTTGATTACCAGCCAAATATTGAACAAAGTCAATTTACCATGACTGGATTAGCATTAATGCTGACCATAATTCCTGGTGTGTTTCATGCCATTTTGGGCTTTGTGCTATTTAAATACAAAATTACCGATAACTATTATACCGATATGGTTAAAAACCAGCGGTTACCAGAATAATTTTAGGAGCATTTATGTCAACTTTACCTAAACCTTTGATCCCACAACGTGCTGATCCATATATTCATAAGCACACAGATGGTTATTATTACTTTACCGCGTCAGTGCCTGCCTATGATGGCATTGAACTGCGCCGTGCAAAAACCCTAGAAGGGCTTGCAACTGCAACGCCAAAAATGGTCTGGATGAAGCCACAAACAGGTCCATATTCTGAGCTTATTTGGGCTCCTGAGATCCATTTTAATGATGGCGCTTGGTATGTTTATTTTGCCGCAGCACCGAGTCGTGAAATTAAGCACGATTTATTTCAGCATCGTATGTATGCAATTAGCTGTAAAGATGCGGATCCGATTGAAGGCGAGTGGGAGTTTTGCGGTCAAATTGAAACCCCATGGGATACTTTTTGTTTAGATGCCACGACTTTTTATCATAATGATGAGCTTTATTATTGCTGGGCACAAAAAGAACCGGGTGTAAAAGGTAACTCAAATCTGTACTTGGCAAAAATGTCATCACCAACAGAGATCACTGGCGAAATCACCCGTTTAACCATCCCTGAACTTGATTGGGAAATAATTGGTTTTTGGGTGAATGAAGGCCCTAACGTACTTAAACGTAACGGTAAAATATTCTTAACGTATTCAGCCAGTGCCACCGATGAAAACTATGCTATGGGCTTGCTATATGCGGACCTAGATAGTGATTTATTAGATATAAATAGCTGGACTAAAGTGCAAGAGCCGGTATTTCGTAGTAACGAGCCTAAGTCGATGTTTGGCCCCGGGCATAACAGTTTTACGCAAGATGAAAATGGTAACGACGTGCTGGTTTATCACTGTCGTCAATATACTGAAATTGAAGGTGATCCACTGTGGAACCCAGATCGTCATACCTTCACAAAATCACTAAATTGGGATGATAACGGTATGCCTGTTTTTGGTAAGCCTGGCGAACAATAAAAATAACAAAAGGACTCTGTGTATGTTTGTTTTAGCAGTAAAAAAATTACCACACGTTATTAGTTTTTCACTTGCGGTAATGTTGTTATCGGCTTGCAGCGAACACCCTAATGCAGTCGATAAAACTGTTAATACGCATCATACACAGCGCACACCACAACAACTTTTTGCACTTGAGCAAGTTAGCTTAAGTGCAAGCCCATTTTTACATGCCCAGCAAACTAACGTTCGTTATTTATTGGCATTGCACCCAGATCAATTATTAGCCCCTTACTTACGTGAAGCTGGTATCGAGCCCAAAGCGTCATCTTATGGTAATTGGGAAGACTCGGGGCTTGATGGTCACATTGGCGGTCATTATTTATCGGCGTTAAGCCTTGCGTGGGCTGCAACTGGCGATGAAGAACTAAAGCGCCGTTTAGATTACATGTTAAATGAGCTACAACGCGCACAACAGGTTAATGACGGTTATTTAGGAGGCATACCAAATGGTCAAGCGATGTGGCAACAAATCCATGATGGCAATATTAAAGCCGATTTATTTAGTTTAAATGATCGTTGGGTGCCGCTTTATAACATAGACAAAATTTTCCATGGTCTGCGTGATGCTTATTTTATTGCAGGCAGTGAACAAGCAAAAACCATGCTGTTTGATTTAGGCGAATGGTTTTTAAATTTAACCTCTAAGTTAAGCGAGCAGCAGATTCAACAGATGCTGTATTCAGAATATGGCGGTTTAAATGCGGTATTTGCCGATATGGCGACGCTCAGTGGCGATAAGCGTTATCTCAAATTAGCGCAACAGTTTACTCAAAATAGCATTGTCGATCCGCTGTTAAAAAAACAAGATAAGCTAACTGGCTTACATGCTAATACCCAAATTCCAAAAATTATTGGTATGTTGAAGGTCGCTGAGGCCACTGATGATAAAGCGTGGCAACAAGGCGCAGATTATTTTTGGCAAACAGTGACTAAAGAGCGCTCAGTGGCCATTGGTGGTAACAGTGTGCGTGAGCATTTTCACGACAAAAAAGATTTTACCGCGATGGTTGAAGACGTTGAAGGCCCTGAAACCTGTAACACGTACAACATGATGAAACTCAGCAAGCTGCTGTTTCTGAAAACCGCGGACACTCGCTATTTAGAATACTACGAGCGCGCAACCTATAACCATATTTTATCGTCGCAACATCCTGAGCACGGTGGGCTTGTGTACTTTACGCCAATGCGTCCTGGGCACTATCGTATGTATTCATCGGTACAAGATTCAATGTGGTGTTGTGTCGGTTCGGGTATCGAAAATCATAGTAAATACGGTGAGCTTATCTACAGCAAAAAAGACAATAACTTATGGGTAAATCTATTTATTCCAAGTACCCTTGATTGGCAGCAACAGGGCTTAAAAGTAACTCAACAAAGCCATTTTCCTGATGCTAATAATATAACCTTAGTGATTAACACATTAGATAAAAAACATAACTCATCAGCGCAGCTGCATATTCGTAAACCAAGTTGGGTTACTGATGAATTGCAATTTGAACTTAATGGCAAAGCAATAAATGCCACTGCAGAGCAGGGGTATTACGCAATAAAACATGACTGGCATGATGGCGATAAATTAACTTTTTCTTTAGCGCCAAAACTGTACACAGAGCAGTTGCCTGATGACCAAGATTACTATGCGGTATTGTATGGTCCTGTGGTAATGGCAACCAAAGTACAAGCGTTTAAAAATGAGCATTTAAACTTTGTTGCTGATGACAGTCGCATGGGTCATATTGCAGCAGGGCCGACCTGTCCACCCGAAGCACTGCCTATCATGCTCAGTGAACCCGAGCAGTTTATTGCTGATTTAAAGCGAGCCCCTAGCGCAGAACTTGCATTTACCACAGATAAAAATGTCGCCATTGCTCAGCAGGGGATAGGGAGCACACAAACAACTCAGTTAATTCCGTTCTTTAGGCTTCATGATAGTCGCTATCAAGTTTACTGGCCGCAGCAAAGTGAAGCCGAATTTACTCAATTTGTTAAAGATTCAAAAGCGGCTGAACAAGCAAAAGAGCAATTACGTTTATTGACCGTTGACCAAATTACACCGGGCGAGCAACAGCCTGAAGTTGAGCATGACTTTAAAGGTGAAAATACCCGTGCAGGTGTTAATAACGGCCATCATTGGCGTGATGCAACAGGTTGGTTTGAATATAAGCTAACTAACTCAGAGCAGCAGGCAGTTGCACTGCGTATCCGTTACTTTACTGCAGATGTTGGACGTAAGTTTACTATCACAATTAATGGTGAGGTGCTGGCAAAAGTTAGCTTACCTGCTAAGCAAACCGGTGCAGAATTTTACAGTATTGATTATCCATTAACTGATGAAATGAAAAAAGCTAGCTCATTAACACTGCGCTTTAGTGCAATAAAAGGATCGGTTGCTGGTGGTATTTACGGTATTCGTTTAATCAATAATAACTAGTAGGACGAGTATGAGTTTACAGCATTATGACGATGTGCATTCTAAAGTGAGTGTTCGGCGCTACCCGCTCGCAGAGCAATACATAACACAGCCTGGTGTGCATGTAACCGGCTCGGGTTTAATGTATCGAATTATTGAACTGGGAAGTGGCGAACCACCTTCATGGGATGCTACTGTTAAGGTGCAGCAACGCGTGATGACTGCAACAGGGCATGTGCTTTATGATACGCGGCAAATCGAGCAAGTGGCTGAGTATGAGATAGCAGAAGCAATTGAAGGTTTGCAAGAAGCACTCATGCTGATGCCTAAAGGCAGCCGTTATGAACTTTTGATTTTACCGCATCTAGCCTACGATATTTACAGTGTGGCACTGAATGAATCTTTAGCGACAAGCAGTGAGCAGCTTATTTTTATGGATATTAAACTCATTGATTTTAAAGAGTAATATTGGTGCTAGAGCAGTAATTCTTGTGTTAAGAATGCGATATATCAAAACAAAAAACCTGCAAAAAATGCAGGTTTTTAGTGGCTGTTCTTAAGTGTTACTTCTCAATCAGCTTAGTGGTGCGCTTGTTTAGATCTTTGCTATCAACTACTGGCCAGTTATCGTCCCAAGTCATCGGTAGAATACGTAATTTTTGTAAACCGTTATCAGCCGTTTCGTAAGCATGAAGTACTAAGTAATCTTTACCGTCAAAGGTATAAGCGGCATTATGACCAAGCGCTACCCAGTCTTTATTACCTTCGATCACCAGCGAACCACCGCCATTATTTAAGTCACGGCCTTCTTTATCAAGGTATGGGCCTTCTACGTTTTTACTGCGCCCTACACGGACATTGTAAGTGCTGTCTAAACCTTGGCAGCATTTATCAAACGACACAAATAGGTAGTAATAGCCATTCTTTTTAAAGATATATGGTGCTTCTACAGGTCCGTGTTCAGTGTTAGGGCGTGCTGAAATGCTATGCCATTCTTGTGGTTGTGCCAAACGTACCATATCATCGTCAAGTTTCACTAATTTAAGACCGCCCCAAAACGAACCAAAGCTCATCCATGGTGTACCATTGTCATCTTCAACAATCGCTGGATCTATGGCATTCCAGTTATCACGCTCAGGCACAGACTGTATAACTATACCGTGATCTATCCATTTATAATCTGGTGATTTAGGATCTAGAGTTTCGTTAACCGTTACACCGATCGCCGAGGTGTTTTTACCAAACGCAGACACAGAATAATAAAGGTAAAACTTGCCATCTTTTTGGTATACATCCGGCGCCCAAAGGTGGCCACCAAAGTCACTGGCAACTCGTTTTGCCCAGCTCGGCTCGTCTTTAAATACGCGCCCGGTAAGCTGCCAATTTTTCATGTCTTTGGATTCGTAATACGTGATCCCCATACCCGTGCTAAAGACGTAATAGGTATCGCCTTCTTTGGTCATTACAGGGTCGTGTACTTCAACTTGTTTAGCCATGGTATTACTTGCTAAACAAAGTAATGTGCTTGCACCGAGCAGTTTACATGTATGAGCGAACTTTTTTGCGTGTTTCATAGTTGCCTACCTTTTTATTTTAATCATTAAACTTATCAGCTACTATAATATATGTAATACAATATTAACAATGGAAATTAAACTATAAAAATAGGAAATACCATGGCCAAGAATCTGATTGCCACTGCAATTATAAGCGTACTTAGTATGTCATGCTTTTACAGTGTTGCAGAGGCAAATAATAGCCCAACATTAATGCCAATTGATAACCCGATTGTTTTGCAACGCGCTGATCCTTGGTTGGTCCGCGATGAAAAAACCGGTTGTTATACCTTTATTGGTACATCCCCTAAGTTTGACGAAATTGAATTACGTCAAGCTTGTAGACTTAATGACTTGAAGTTAGCTGAACCAAAAGTGATTTGGCATAAAAATGAAAAAGGCCCAATGAGTACCAATATTTGGGCACCAGAGCTACATAAAGTTGATGGCAGTTGGTATATTCATTTTGCAGCGGGTGATGTAGAAAAGCCGTTTAGTATCCGCATGTATGTACTCAAAAATGACAGTGAAAACCCGATGAACGGGCAGTGGCAAGAAATGGGTCAGTTAAAAACCCACCTTGATAGTTTTTCGTTGGACGCTACAACATTTAGCCATAAAGGTAAGCGTTATTTAGTGTGGGCACAACAAAACCAACCCGCAACGTATAACTCCGCATTGTGGATTGCACAAATGGATTCACCAACATCGATAAAAGAGCCAATAGTGAATATTTCAGAGCCAACACTTGATTGGGAAATACAAGGCTATAAGGTGAATGAAGGAGCTGCAGTGATGATCCGTGAGGGGAAAGTGCTACTTACGTATTCTGCCAGTGCCACCGATGATCGATATGCAATGGGCTTGTTATGGGCCGATGCAGATGCTGATTTACTCGACCCCGCAAGCTGGCATAAAAAGCCACAGCCAATTTTTGCAAGTAACGAAAAAGTAGGGCGCTTTGGTCCAGGTCACAATAGTTTTGTAAAAGCAGAGGACGGTGTTACAGACTTACTAATTTACCATAGCCGTGATTATAAAGAGTTACAGGGTACACCCTTAACAGATCCAAATCGCCATGCGCGAGCGCGTATAATAAAGTGGGATGACCAAGGATTTCCTATTCTTTCGCCAGAGTTTCCGGACTAATTATAGAGCTGATAATAAAAAAGGAGCCTGTGGCTCCTTTTTAATGAATTAGGGCTGATTACTCAACAATAATCCCTACAGCATCTAAATAATAGTCTGTCCAACTATTATATTGCCCTTGTAACCACATAATCACTTTATGTTGATCAGAGTTGACTATCATAGGGCGTAAATTTTCATTGTGCTTATCATGTGTTAACTGCTGCCACTGAATACTTTTAGTATCATCATCAAGCCCAATGTGTGCGCTAAATATTTGATGCGGCATTGATAAAGACTCACCTGTCGTAGGATTTACATTACTTGAAATAACCACGTGAGAAGGGTCGCTAGGATCCACAGTGATTAAGCCTGTATAGCTGGCTTCACGGTCATATAAACGGCTTCCTGCAAACGCAACTTCACGGTCATGCCATTTTTTGCCATCCCAAGATGCAATACGATAGCGCTGATCTTGATTATTTAAATAATAAGTATAAGCAACGTGTGGATAGCCTTTATCATCAAATGCTACTGAGCTGGTCCAAGCGCTTTTTTCAACACTTAAATCAACACCGCGGAAGGTTCCGCCGCCACCTTGAAATAATTTCTCTGCTTCGGAGGGTTTTAGCGGACCTTCCTTTTTCAGGTTTTTAATCAATGTGCCATCCACGTTATAGAAATTACCATCTCGAAACTCAGAATAATAAATGCTGTTACCAAAATCACGCGGATGAGCGTCAGTAAATGACAAACCTATGGTGTCTTTGCCATTCCCTGCATAGCGTGCATACGGTCTTTGTACGCCTGGGACTTCATTTTGAATGAGATGAACATGTTCATCGCTCCAGGTAGCACCATCGTCTTTTGATGTAACATACGTTGGATTCCAATCAATACCGCGATAAAGGTTATAAAGTGTTCCTTCATCGGATAAGTCATATAAGTTCATGTAGGTTACGTTGGCAGGACTTTGTATCGTTTTCTCTTCGCCCCAATTTAAAAAATTGTCAGAATTTGAAATACGGTAGTAATGTGCTTTTTCACTATTATGACGTGCGTAAACGGTTAATACACTGCCATCAGGACGCGCATAAAAAACCGGTGAGTTATGATCATCATGGTCAAATTCAGTTTTTAATGTGGTACGACCGAGTAGTTGCTTTTTATCAAGGTCGTAGACACCTACCGCAGCGTCACCCACACCATTGCCAGCAACGCTACCGATAATTAATTTACCGTTTTGGATAATGGCGCGGGGATCTTGAAACCAACACCACCCTGCATTATGCATTAACGTTTGAATTGTATTGTGAGCGACGTGTTTTTTTGGTTTTTCATCTTCAAGTAGTTTATACACTTCACTACCGGCTGCTAAAAATGCTCCAACACCATACACTTCAGTGTAATCTGGAAATGAATCTCCAGGAGCTGCGCCTACAGGCTGTACGAAGGCGAGCATGCCTTCAGCGGTGACTGAATTTTGCAGCGCTTGCCATGCTTTCATTAACGCTGGACGGTAAGTGACTTTATCTAAGTAACCTTGGTTGATACCCCATGCAATACCATATGCATAAAACGACGTACCGCTGGTTTCTTTTATTGGGTAACCTTCGGTTCCACCTAATAATCCCATTGACCATGTGCCATCTTCACGTTGGATTTCAATTAAACGTGCCGCCATTCTTTTATACAAATTAATGTAAAAATCGCGCTTTTCCCAAGTAACTGGTAAGTCAGGTATCATCAAAGCTAATCCACCAAATACCCAGCCATTGCCACGAGCCCAAAAAACGTCTTCGCCATTTTTTTCGTGTTTATCAAAGAAACTAGAATCACGCCAAAATAGCTGATCTTTCTCACTCCACAATAGGTCATACGTGGCGTGGTACTCTTGATCCATAAAGTCTAAGTATTTTTCTTCACCGGTAATTTTAGCTAAACGTGCCCATACAGGCGGTGCCATAAATAATGCATCACACCAGCCCCAACGATCATGGGCATGAGTATTTTCGGCAAGCCAATCAAGTGTGCCGGTTTTTGGGTGAGCCAAAATCCAATCAAATTGCTTACGTGTTGGTTCAAGCATTTCTGGTTGGTGGAAGTCTTCGTATAAAGACAGATAAAATTGACCTACCGTTTGATCATCGGCGTGATAAGGGCGCTGGTGAAGTTTCCAGTCATTTCGCTGACCAATTTCCATTAAAAAGTTTGTATATTTATCATCATCAGCAATTTTACGCCATTCGTTCATACCCGCGTAAAGGGCACCATGATGCCACTCTAAATCATGATATTGCTCGCGATTCATCCACTGTGGTGGTTTGCGTGGCAGCGCGCGGTATTTACCTTCTTCGTCAAAATGTGCAATTTGCCAGTCTGCTACTTTTTTCGTTAATGACTTTACAGATTCTGCGGTTACTTGTTTGTTTTTATCTTTGGCTAAATAGTTACTCGCATAATCTTGCCATTGTTTGAAGGTTGTTATGTCACCCGCTTTTGACCAAGCAAAACCAGCATAATAGGTAATTTCACCCGCTTTATTCGTTTGCGCAACAAGCAGTGCATGCGAACGATCTTTCTTATCACTTTGTTGTAAAATATAATGAGTGTGGGTAAATTTAGGTAATAGTACAGATGTACCCACTTGGCTACCGTCAATGGTTTCCCACGTTGTTATTGCATCACCTTCAGAGTTGACATGTGCTTGTGCTTTACCATCATGGGTAGTGACACCGACAGCAACTTTAAGTTGAATGGGTTGACCATTGTGCGTAAATTGGCTGTGTACTTTATAAAATTGGCTACCTTTTTCAAGTGTGTAGCGTTTTTTCTCGGTGATGTCTTTATCGTTATACTGGTAAGTGAGCTCAAAAACGACTTTATCAGCGGTTTTTTCTATTATTGAATAATCAGTATACACATTGGGCTGTATCAGTCTGTCGCTTTTATCGGCATTTTCATCCCATAGGGCCATTGAGCCACAGCCTAATGAATTACCAACATGATAAGGGTCGTAACCTTCACCATGATCTTCATGATAAGAGATACCTTCTCGTTCTCCTTTATACCATTTATTAATAATTGGGTAATCAACCCGTTTAAGCCAGCAGTCAGTACCGTTGTTTTCAGCAGAGTCTGTTAAAGCAGGCCCATAAACGCGAAAGGCAACCTTATCATTTTCAAACGCAAAGTCGTCCATACGCTCAGGAACAAAGCGTGCTTCTACACTTTTTTGGGGAATTATTGAGGAGCAGCTACTGAGTAATACTAGAGAACTTATAGATGCAATTTTAAGCAGAGTGTTCATCATCACCTCTTTATGATTGTTCATTAATTGGCACTGAGGCTAACAACACGAGAGGAAGCTAGATAGCCTGATTAATGAGTGTCTTTATCTGTGTGCAAAAAAGGGAGTGATAACACTCCCTATAAACGTGGGAACAACTAATTAAGTTTTACCAGAAGCGGTAGTAAATAAACGCAGTGATACCGATGATCCCCGCAGTATGAATGTAATCCCACTTATCTAATCCGGCAGCCACTTCTTTTAAAGTATCTTTGCCGATACTTGAGAAGGTTAAGCCTTTAAGCTGCTCTTCACTGGCGGGTTTAGTGAAAAAACTCACCACAATCATTATCGCTACCACCACTACAAACAGTAAAATGCAGTAGTAAAGCCAGTTCATGTCGGTGATCCACGCAAGCGGTGTACCGCTGATAGCATCTTTGAAAGGCAATAGTACTAATCTGATCATACCTAACACAAACCCAGACACTAAACCGATAAAACCAGCATCAGGAGTAAAACGTTTACTGCATATACCTAGCAAGAACACGGCGGCAATACCAGGGGCTATTAACGATTGAACGCTTTGTAAGTACTCATAAAGTACATCAGCAATTAAGCTCATAATGGGGATCCACAATAAGCCTAAAATAACAATTGCAACGGTTGCCAAGCGGCCAACTTTTAACAGATGCTTTTCGCTCGATTCGGGTTTGAATTTTTTATAGAAATCGATAGTAAATAACGTCGCTGATGAGTTAAATA
Source organism: Pseudoalteromonas sp. SR44-8 (assembly GCF_014163635.1). NCBI lineage: Bacteria > Pseudomonadati > Pseudomonadota > Gammaproteobacteria > Alteromonadales > Pseudoalteromonadaceae > Pseudoalteromonas > Pseudoalteromonas sp. SR44-8. The sequence goes on along the minus strand of NZ_JACJDS010000004.1, from coordinate 66,112 downwards.
ACGACGCTAACGAGCTCATTAATGCTGCAACGAGGCCACCAATTACGATGCCTTTGACGCCGGATGGGAGTAATTCGGCAACCAATGTAGGAAACGCTTGGTCCGCACTGTCATAACTAATAATGCCTTTAACTTTTAGTGCATAGGCAATCATGCCCGGTACTAAAAAGATAAAAATAGGTAATAGCTTTAAGTAACCTGCAAACATAGTACCGCGACGAGCTTCTTTAATACCTTTCGCCGACAGTACCCGTTGTACGATATATTGGTCGGTACACCAGTACCAAAAACCAATGATAAATGAACCAAATACGATCCCCGGCCACGGAAACTCGGTATCTGAGGCACTGCGAATTAAATGCATGTTCATATCGTTTATGCGTTCAACTTCAGACCACCCGCCGACTTTATCCAAACCGACAACTAAGATCACCACAGAGCCAATAATAAGTACTGGCGTTTGTAAAACAGAGGTCCACATGATGGCTTTCATACCCCCGAGTACAGTATAGATACCGGTGATCACTACTAAAGCAATGGCTGAGATCCAGAAGAAATCAATGCCCCAAATGCTTTCAATTCCTAAAATAGTTTTAAACGCGATGCCGCCAGCATAAACAGTCACCGCAACTTTAGTCAGTACATAACTGATCAAGGAAATAACCGATAAAAAAGTGCGTGATTTTGAATTATAGCGACGCTCTAAAAACTCCGGCATGGTATATACTTTACTGCTCCAGTAAAAAGGCACAAACACCCAACCAAGTAATAAAATAATCCACGATTGCATTTCCCAGTGGGCTAATGCCATGCCTGATTGTGCACCTGCACCAGATAAACCAACGAGGTGTTCTGAGCCAATATTTGAGGCAAAAATTGACGCACCAATAACTAACCAACTCGCATTACGCCCAGCTAAAAAATAATCTGTAGTATCTTCTTCTTTTTGTCTCATCGAGACGACGACAACGGCTAATAACAAAACAAAAAATCCCGCTAACACTAGCCAGTCGAGTGTACTTAATTCGATCATCTTTAATTCCATCTAAGCCCGGAGATCAATCCGGATTATTTGTGTGTATAAAAATATTATAATACAAATGAGGTGAATGAAAGAGATTTGTTAAAAATTAGTAATGCTTTAAATTTTTATGTTTTCAGCAATTACACAGTTCAAACAGCGGAAAAAAGTATTTACAGTAGCATTGTCAAAGATTTGCCTGATGACGCGGTAAGGTTATAGTAGTATCATAGAATAAGTATTTTTAAAGGAACTGTTTATGGCACGCATTGAAAATTTAAATTTGTCGCAACAGGTAACCAATGAGTTAGGTAAAGCCATTATTAATGGTCATTACACTGCTGAAACGGGTTTACCTACTGAAGCAAAATTATGTGAAGAGTATGGCATTAGTCGTACTGCTATTCGTGAAGCAGTGAAAATGCTTGCTGCCAAAGGGCTTATTTCATCGCGCCCGCGCCAAGGCATTCGGGTTGAACCAGCAAACACATGGAATTTATACGACACCAGCGTATTAAAATGGTTGCTCGATAGTAGCCCGACCTTATATGTGTTAAAAGAATTTTTACAAGTACGCTTAGCTATTGAACCGCAAGCAGCGGCACTTGCAGCAAGACGTGCTGATAAAGGCGCAATTGCAGAGATTGCGATTGCAGTTGAAAAAATGCAAGCGGCGGCTGATGCCTCCGATGGCGAAATCCATGAAAGTGATTTAGCTTTTCATACCGCAATTTTGTTTGCCAGCGGTAATCGTTTTTTCTTTCAATTGCGTGATTTTATTTGTACTGCTCTTAACGTTAGTATTCAGCATACAACACCCGCGAAAGGTAATAAAAAAGCCATTGCGGATGAACACTTTAAAGTGTATCAAGCAATTTTAAATGGTGAGCCTGAGCGCGCTAAAAACATGATGACGTACATGATTGACGAAGCTATGTCATTTATTGAAAAAGAAATAGCTGAAAAAGAGTCACAAAACGAATCGAAGTAACCATGTTTTGTTAATGAATTATCTTAATACTTAAGGAAATCATGCCAGTCTCAACATCACACACAACAAGTTATCCAAGTCTCGCTGGTAAAAGTGTTTTTATTACCGGCGGTGCAACGGGGATCGGTGAAGTCATGGTAAAACGCTTTTGTCAGCAGCATGCAAAAGTAACTTTTATTGATATTGCCAAACAGCAAGGTGAGCAATTGTGCAGCCAGTTAGCTGGCCTGTATCGCTTTGATCCGCAGTATATTTACTGTGACCTTCGTGACATTGAACAATTAAAAGCCGCTATTGAAACAACGGGTAAAACACAAGGTGAGATCAGCGTATTGATCAACAATGCCGCTGACGATACTCGCCACGTTGCCGATACCATGAGTGTTGAATATTGGGATGATAAGTTAGCCGTTAATTTACGGCCATGCTTTTTTTCGGCGCAAGCCGTAGCTCCGCAAATGCAGCGAATTGGTGGTGGTAGCATTATCAATATGGGCTCAGTGAGTTGGCGTATTAAGCAAACGGGCATGCCAGCTTATACGACCGCCAAAGCAGGAATTGAAGGACTAACCCGCTCATTAGCTGCGACTTATGGTAAAGATAATATTCGTATTAACACCTTAGTGCCTGGCTGGGTGATGACCGAACGGCAAATAACGCATTGGTTAACTCCAGATATGATTGAAAATGTTAGACATAATCAATGTATAAATGAAACATTACAGGCGGATGATATTGTCAATGCCGCATTATTTTTAGCCGCAGACGACAGTAAAATGATGACCGCACAATCACTTGTTGTTGATGCAGGTTGGACTTAAAACTCAATAAAAAAATTTACCTAACGCCAATGATATTATAATATTAGGATATTCTTGTCTGTAAATTAGTCAAACCTAGTTAAATAAGGTAGAAACGCGTTGCCCGATATCGTATTAGTTTATTTTATATTAATAATAGGCGCATGCTTACAATGCGTGATTGGGTTTGGTCTTGGCTTATTGTGCGCACCTATTTTATACTGGCTTATGCCAGAGTTAGTGCCAGGGCCAATGATTTTAAATGCTTTATTACTCACCTCAATTCTTGCCATAAAGCACCGTGGCGCAATAGATCTAAAGCAAACCGGCTATTCAATTTTTGGTGGCGCCGTAGGAGTGTTAATTGCTGCAGCGGTAATGTTGCATGTTGATCCCCATCAGTATCGTATTTTACTCGGTTGTTGTTTACTAATTGCAGTTGCGTTATCACTTACAGGTTGGTCGCCTAAGCTTACCTTTATCTCTAATGTACTGGCATCACTAGCATCCGGTTTTATTGGTACTACCACATCCGCAGGCGGCGCTCCGATGGGACTACTTTATCAAGCGCAAAATAAAGATAAAATCAAAGCTAACTTAAGTATTTTCTTCGTGTTTATTAATTTATTTGGGATCACTGCGCTGCTGCTTACGGGCACCGCTGACTCTAATGACTTACTGCTATTTATTGAATGCTTACCCGCCATTTTAATTGGTTGGGGGCTTTCATACTTGTTAAATAATACAATTAATGAACAAGCCACGCGTATTTTAATTATTATTGTGGCGACTTTTTCAGGGCTGGCACTGATTTTCTTTCAACGTTAAAATAGCGCAATAAACTCACATGCTGTTTTAAGGTAAATAATGGCGATTAACTCGATTAAAATGATCATTCCTTGCCAATGTTTACTTGGCGAAGGGCCATATTACAGCGCATCGCTAAAGTGTTTATTTTGGGTCGATATTTTAGACAAACTACTTTACCGTTTTGATTGCCAGCAACAAACAGTGTGCCGTTACCCGATGGAGCAGGCTATTTGTTGGATAATGGAAACCACCGAACAGCGTTTAATCGCAGGTTTTGAGCGCGGCATTTATTACCTTGATAACAACACGTTCCAACCTAGTGAGTTGTATCCACTGGCTACTCTTGCAGTAAATAACCGTTTAAATGATGCCAAAACCGACCGCAACGGGCATGTGTTTTTCGGCACTATGGATAAACATGAACAACACAATACTGGGGCGTTGTATCGCTTTGGTCAGCAACAAACGCCAACCATTGTTGATAGCAATTATGTGATCAGTAATGGCCCTGCAATAAGTAAAAACGGCCGTATTTTATATTCAACAGAATCATCCACCCGCACTATTTATCAATTTGATTTAAATGAGCAAGGTGAGCTTAGCAATAAGCGAGTATTTGTAAAATTTGACGAGACAATGGGCTTTCCCGATGGCATGACAGTCGATAACGACAATCACTTGTGGGTCGCGTCTTGGAATGGCCACGGCCTTTATCGTTTTTGTGAAAATGGCACTATCGTGCATTTTTATCGACTTCCCGCACCTAGGATCACCAGCCTCACTTTTTTTGGCGATGATCTAACAACCATCGCCGTTACCTCCGCCCGTACTGGCCTAGAACCTGAGATACTAAAACAATACCCCTACAGCGGCGCCGTATTTATTTTAACGGCAAGCGTCAAAGGGATCGCAGAAAGCCCAGCACAACTGTAATTAAGTAGATCCAAATAAACGATGTATCCCCTTGTTATTAGAGGTCGCACACGAAAGTATGTTTAATTTTTGACCTACAACAAGCCGTTCAGGGGAGTATAACTACAACGATTTAGCTTTGAATGAACCAGACACGATACCTTGCTTAAGCCTTTATTTTGAACTTTAAAAATATGGTATACAAACAGTGGGTACAATATGTCATGTTTTATAAGATAAGTTACCTTATTTAATCTAACTGTCCGTTTAAAATTTTTTTGCTGATATTCTATTGTTCACTGCAACGCAGGCAGCTTACAGCTTGGGTGACGATGGACCGACAAAAATATCGGGAATATTTTTGAACTGCGAAGCAGACCTTTATGGCGAAGGGCAGGAAGCCTAAAGTAAACGACATATCTAGTAAAGAGTGCAGCCTGAGGAAGTGAGTTCATGGCAGATTTTTGTTCCCGACAAAATCTAAGTACCTAAATCCATTTAGGCAATGACCGATGTAACCAAGCTCCATGGACGGATTGTTAACAGCGCGGTTTATCTGAAATTAAGTTCACTTTGATTTGTCGCGAGGTAAACTCGCTGCTACGAATACATGGCTCTAATGCTCTTCATCAAAGATTTGAATTTGATTGCGGCCTGATTTTTTTGCTACGTAGAGTGCGCTGTCGGCGGCGAGGATCATCATATCTGCGGTGGTATGTTTATCTGGTGTACAGCTGTAACATCCGATGCTGAGGGTGAGGTGGTCGGCGATGTTTGAATTTGGGTGCAGGATATTTAGTTGACTGATTTGCTGTTGCAGTAATTTGGCAAATTTTAAACAGTGGGTTTTATCAATGCTGGGTAACACAATTGCAAATTCTTCTCCGCCGTAGCGGGCTGCTAAATCACCTTGTCGCTTACATAAGTTATGTAGTGCATGGGCAACTTGTTTGAGCGCTTCATCGCCTTGCTGGTGGCCATGATTGTCGTTATAAAGTTTAAAATAATCGATATCACAAATGATTAAACTCAATGGTTGATTTGAGCGTGTTGCACGTTGAATTTCATTAAGTAATGTTTGATCAAAACAGCGACGATTGGCGATATTTGTTAGGCTGTCGAGGTTTGCTTGTGATTGCAGTTCTTGGTTGACCAATAGTAATTGTTGTTGAGCTTGCTCTAAGCGTTGTTTATACAGAACGTTTTTGAGTGCATTGGCAATAATTTCACCCACCAGTTTGATCCGCATAAGATCGGTGTCGGTCCAGTGGCGTATATGTGTTACGCAATCACAGCCAATAAAACCAAACAAGGAGTTCTCAGAGCGAAGCCCAATGCATAAAACAGATTTGATCCCTTCGGATTCAAATTCAGCTTTTTCGGCTGCAGCGGCTGGAGGGAGTAAATTAACATTCGGTACCTTAAAAACGTGCTTTTCGTTCATCATAGTAAAAAAGTACGGTAGTAAATCTTGCTGAATACCTTGCAGCTTTTCTTTAAATGGCTTGATCTGTGTATTAACCCATTCATGGGTATTACTCATTTCTTTGCCGTCTTCGCTAAATTGAAATAAATAGCTGCGGTCAGCATCACAAAATGTACCTATGGTTTTTAAAGCACTTTCGATTTGTTGGTCTAGATTATCTATCTGTATATCAATTAGTTGCGTTGATATTTTTGCTATTACTTCGTCAAAGTCAGCTTGCACAGAACACGATGAGTGTGATTTTAACACCAGCATCATTAATTGTGGGCCAATTAGACTGTAGGTGACTGTTACACAGGATATTGTGTGTTTTGTGGCGATATTATAGGTTTGTTCGGTGTTATTTTGGGGAGTTAAAAAGGTGTGATAATCAACAATCGTGTGGTTTTCTGTTTGTTTAATAGATAAGTGCTGAAACGCTTTTTCTACTGGACTTATTGCCGGCATTAAATTTAGTAACTGTTGGCTCAATGCATTGGCGTGCAGCGTGTCTGTTTGTTGATCAAACAATACGATTGCAAGTGGTAAGGCTTGTAAAGATTGCCAAATTTCGTCTACAGAATACTGTCTCACTGGATTTCCAACTTCCTATTAACAAATTAAGCTTACATTCAATTTTAAGAAAATGGTACTTTAATTAGCCGTTTTATATATAAATTAACTCGATATTAAGTTTTTAGTGCGTTTGACTGATGGAAGTACTACAATTGATACTGTATATCATTACTCTTTTAACGTTTCTTAGAATGATGACTCTTAGCACACTAAAGCACAGGTAAAACCGCCTTTCATGACCGACATTACAACTCACCAAGCATCACGACGTAGATTATTAATTGCATTAGCCATCACTAGCTCATTTATGATTATCCAAGTGATTGGTGCCTATTATGCAAACTCTCTTGCTGTATTAGCCGATGCAGGGCATTTATTTGTTCATAATAGTTCTTTATTTATTGCTTTGATCGCATCGAGCTTAGCGATTCATTTAGCTAAAAACTACAACGATGGTTATCAAAAAGCAGAGTTGACCGGTGGTTTGATCAATGGCTGTTTATATTTGGCGATCAGCCTGGTGATTTTATACGAAGGCGGCGAGCGCTTTGTACATCACCATGAAGGACAAGGGCCAGTTGTCAATAGTTATTTAATGTCGGTTATTGCCGCCACTGGATTTTTATTTCACGGTGCCGCAGCATGGGTATTATATAAAGGTAGAAAGGCCAGCTTTAATGTTTATGCGGTATTTTTACATTCATTTTTTGATTTGATTTCAACCGTGTCTACGTTTATCGCCGGTATACTTATTTATCTAACGGGTTGGAGTGTTATTGATATTTTATCAAGCATGTTGATTGCGTTATTTGTTTTGTTTACAGGCGTAAAAGTAATTGTTGGTTGTGTTAAAGGTCTGCGTTTAAATAAAGCAAAACTACCTGATGTGGCCGATATTGAAAGTGCCATAGGGCAAGTTGAGCACGTAGAAAATGTACATAATGTTACGGTTATGCGCCGCGATAAGGAGTTAGTTGTAGGGGCGCATGTGGTACTTAAACAACATTGCACTAAAGAAAAACATGATGAAGCATGTCGACTTAAAGTTGAGCAATTGTTAGCCCAGCAATTTAATGTTGGTAATAGCGTTTTACAAATCGAAAGCCATGGTTGTCAGCATTAAATACAAGTAGTTAACTTGGCAAAATGCGTTTTTTCTTTTACTTTTAGATATAGTCTATTTTATTCGGAAGCAAACATTGCCGTTTTCTCAGCATCGATACTTTGCATTTAGCTGCACCATACTTTTGGGCGTGTTGGCCGGCTTTGTTAATTTACTGCCATTTTGGTTTCTAGACAGCTCTGAATTTTTATTTGGTCAGCTTTTTGTTTTAATTTGTTTGTTGCTATTTGGCTTACGCTACGCGTTAATTGCTTGCGCTATCAGTGCGGCTTTTATTTTTTATCGCTGGGGGCATTGTTGGCCATCAATCGTATTTGTTGGCGAAGTACTTTGGCTGTATCATTTTAGCTTTAAAGCCGCACGGCTGCTGTTTATCCGCGGTATTATTTATTGGCTGTTAATAGGTATTCCACTGCTGGGGCTAATTGGTTATTTTATCATTGAGCTACCCATACTTGCTATAGTAACAGCCTTAGTTAAGTACTTCTTAAATGCCGCTATTGTTTTATGTGTTATTGATTTATTGAGCTTTTTCTTTATTCAGCAGGTATGGCAAAAGCGACCAAATTCGTTGTATAAAATTCTTAATTACATTGTAAGCATTCTCATCATTTTAGTGGTGTTATTAACCTCCATTGTACTTACCAACAATCATTACGCGCGTATCGAATACGAAGTGAAGGCGCAGCTTTCTGAAAAATCTGAAGACATTGCCGAAAAAATCGACCTGTATTTAAATGACTATCGCCGTGGCATCGTATTAACTGCAAAAGCCATAGAGCAGGGGGTTGATAAACAGTTAGCACTGAGTCATTTGATGGCACTATACCCTAACTTTCTTACATCAATGGTTACGGATGAAAACGCAATTGCGCGGATATTTTACCCACTTAGTTTACAAGAAAGCTTAAAAGGTAGCGATTTATCGGTTGCCGATCGGGATTACTTTACAATAGGTAAAGACTCGCCAACAGGCTATATTTCTAATGTTTTTAGGGGCCGAGGATTTGGTAATGAACCTATTGTTGGTGTTTCTGCACCAGTGCATATTAACGGGCGTTTTCGGGGAGTTGTTGAAGGCTCGTTAGTGTTGGGCTCATTTTTGCAATTTAGGCCAACCATATTTGATAATGATGGTGAATTGATAATTCTTGATGCCAAAAAACAAGTGGTATTTAGCACCTTGCCTAATCATTATTCGGTATTGACTCAGCTCACTGAAGATAAATTTACCCAGTTAAAAGGTGATCAACAAGCCATTATGACCACCGACATTGATGGTGAACAATATTACGTAAAAATATATTTATCACAGCATCAAGGCTGGTATGTGGCAAGCTTATTAAAACGTAAATACGCTAATCTTGTGGCGGCAAGTGCGTGGGGGCAATCACTGTTACTGACTTTTGTGGTGATTATTTTGATCAGTATTTTTATCACCCAGTTGAGCCGTTGGTTGGTAAGGCCAATAGAAGAGCTTACCGAACAAATCGATGCCTTTGATCCTAAAGCTGATATCAGTGATTTACAGACTCAAAATAATGCGTGGCTGGAAGTACTGAGTTTACAGCAGCAATTTGCAACTTTAGCATTTAAATTGACCAGCAACTTTAAAGATCTAGAACAAGTAAATACTGAAAATGCAGCACTTAATCTGCATTTAAAACAGTTTAATGTAGAGTTAGAGTATCAAGTAAATGAAAAAACAGATGAATTAGTTAAAGCTGTGGCAACTGCAAATCAGGCCAGTAAAGCTAAATCACAATTTTTAGCGAATATGAGTCATGAAATTCGCACCCCGTTGAACGGTATTATGGGGCTGACTGATATTTTACTTAATGCTGATGACGTGAAGTTGGAATACCGTGAACAGTTGCAAATGATACAGCAAAGCGCAAAAAATCTATTATTGATTTTAAACGATATTTTAGATTTTTCTAAAATTGAGGCGGGGGCGGTCAAACTAGATATTCATATAGTTAATGTACGAAAACTGCTTACCCAGTTAGCGCAGGTGTTTACAAATACTGGCGTACAGCCAGGCGTTGAATTTGTATTAAATATTGCCCCGTCAGTACCAGATGTGGTGCAGTTAGATTCATTAAGGTTAAGCCAAATTGTCAATAACTTGTTGAGTAATGCTGGGAAATTCACGAAAACTGGCAGTATAACTATGAACATTGATTATGCTGATAATCATTTGTCTGTGGCTGTAATAGACACAGGTATTGGTATTTCTGGGCAGCAGCAATCATCGTTGTTTAGTGAGTTTACTCAAGCAGATATTTCAACCACGCGGCAATATGGTGGTACTGGTTTAGGCTTGGCTATTTGTAAGCGAATAGTTCAGTTAATGGGGGGCAAGCTTAAATTACACAGCGAAATTGGCAAAGGCAGTTGCTTTACTATCACCATTCCTGTTGAGGTGGCGCAACTCAGTGACGAAGTTGACATACAGCAAAACATCCCTGATTTAACTGGATTGAAAGTATTACTGGTAGAAGATAACCAAATCAATCAAATCGTTATTGCTAAAATGCTCAGTGATACTCATTGCACCTTAGAGGTTGCTAACGATGGTGAAAAAGCACTGGCGTGCTTACAACACAACATGGCCGATATTATTTTGATGGATTGCCAAATGCCTATTATGGATGGGTACCAGTGCACAGCTGAAATCCGTAACAATGGTGCTCAATTTGGCCCTGTGGTTATTATAGCCATTACTGCTAATGCTTTTGAAGACGATCAAAAACGTTGTTTAGAAGTGGGTATGGACGATTTTATTGCCAAACCGGTCGATCGTGCCCAACTTTTTCAATGCCTTAAAAAGTGGGCTGATACATTGAGTTAACTAGCTATGTAGTTTGCAATTTCTCTTGCAGTGCTTGGATATACGCATCGCTAATGAGAATCTCGGCAGTTGTTGGTTTTGCAAAGTAATAGCCTTGAAGGTCATCGCAGCCGATACTGTTTAAAAAGCGTATTTGCTCAATTGTTTCTACACCCTCTGCAATGCAATACAGATTTAGGTTTTCAGCTAAGGTATGGATTGTTCTGATAATTGACTCATTATTGCTATCTCGCCCGATATTACGCACAAAGCTTTGATCAATTTTAATCACATCAATTGGAAATTGACTTAAATACGTTAAAGATGAATACCCGGTGCCAAAATCATCCAATAACAATTTAAAACCAGCGCTTCTGAGTGCTTGCAGCTGCTTAGCCGCTTTGTTTTTGTCATCAAGCAAGGTGTTTTCGGTGATCTCTAAACGTAACTGAACAGGTTTTATATGATGCTGATTTAGAATAAGTAATAAGCGTTCGGCTAAATTAGACTTTAAAATATGCACTGGTGATAAGTTTAAAGATAGGTAAAACCGCGGATTAGCTTTAAATAATGGTGCGAGATCTTCAAGTGCACGGGTCAGCGCTTGCTCGGTGAGTACATCGATTAAACCAGTTTCTTCAGCAATAGGAATAAACACTGCTGGGGATATCAATTCAGCCTGATGCTGCCAACGCATTAAGAGCTCTACCCCTTTGATTTTTTTGCTTTTATTGTTAACAATTGGCTGGTAATTATTAAAAAACAAATCGTCCTTGTAGGCGTCTTTTAAAGCATTTTCGAGCAGCAGCTTTTGGGTGATTTGGTTATTCATTTGTTCAGTGAAAAACTTAAAGCCGTTGCGGCCCGATTGTTTTGCATGCATCATCGCTATATCGGCATTACGAATAAGCTCATCGGTGGTATCGGCATCAAATGGGTAGAGTGCCACACCGATACTGGCCGAGATATTAATTGCAAAATCGTTGATCACCACCCGTTTTGCAAGCTCTGCAGTTAGGCTACGTACTAAGTTACTTAAACTTTGTGGTGAGTCTAAGTTTTTAATCAATAACAAAAATTCGTCACCACTTTGACGCCCGACAATGGCATTATTATCAAGCATGCTATTCATTCGATGGGTAATATCACATAATAGCTGATCGCCAACCGCATGACCAAACGAGTCATTCACCGGTTTGAATTTATCTAAATCTATAAACAGCAAAGCAACAAGGCTCGCGCGCGTATCGGCATCTTTGATCGCATGCGATATCTTTTGATACATTAATGTTCTGTTTGGCAGCTTAGTTAATGGATCATAGTTTGCCAGATAACGAAGCTCATTTTCAGCACGTTTTTGCTCAGTTAAATCAGAAATAACTACCACATAATAGCTCACCACATTACTGTCTTTTGCCACTGCGGTAATACTGATATGAATGGGGTGCGACGGATTTATCTTAGTTTTTATATATGCGTCACCGCGCCAGTTCTGCTTTGGCTGCAATGATTTTAGAATATTGATGAAGTCGACATATTGTTTTTTACCCAGTGCCGCTAAAAACCTTTTTAGCTCAAGCTTTGCTGGTTTTTTTTGCATTGAGAAGGCTTCAGCAAAGCTATTATTAACAGAAAATGGAATGAGTTGACTGTCTAAAATAAGTAGCCAATCGTTTATTTGACTAAAGGCTTCACCTAATACCGCAGCTTGATGTGCTGTAGCACGCTGCTCTGTAATATTAGTATAAATTCCAGCTAATCTTGTAGGATAGCCTTGCTCATTCGTTTCTATCACTTTACCTATGTCGTGGTACCAAAGCCAGTTTCCATTAGCATGTTGAAGCCGATACGTGACCTGCCATTGTTGAGCATTTTTTTGAGTGATGAATATATGCCAATCATGCAGTATTTTGCGCTTATCATCAGGGTGTATTAATGCGCAAAAATCGTCAAAATTAAACTTCTGAGGCAAAGTTTGATAGCCTAGTTCGTGTTTTAAGCGCTGCTGTTTTATCCAGTGTGCGCCAATATCAACTTCCCATACACCGCTTTTACTACTGTTTAAAGCAAGCTCAGTTTGTTGTTGTGATTGCAGTATTTCATCATGAGTATGCTTAATAATGCGCTGACGAGAGCGGTATTGCCAAAAAATAACAAATAGCACTAAAAACGTAAGTAATAAATAAAGACTTATTGCAAGAGGAGAACGCCACGGGGCATAAGCAACGTTAAAGTTAAGCGTTTTTTCATCACCGAGGCCTGAGTCATTTAAGTTATATGCTGCGATTGTAAGTTGATAATCACCAGCAGGAAGTTTAGTAAAAAAGACTTTATTGTTATTTAGCTTTTCATAGCTTAATTTACTTGGGCCAGTTAATGACACCTTATAGCGTGTTCTATCAACATTTTGAAAATCAAAGTTGGAAAAACTAACTTCTAAACCCATGTCTTCATCAGTCAGTTGTAAAGGCTGGTTGGCGTATTGCAATGGATGATAATTAAGTGAGCGTGAGAGTAACGATATATCGGTGATTTCAGTCACAGTGCTGTCACGATCATTAGGGACGGATAAAAAGTCTTGTGGGGCGAGTGTTAGCACGCCACGTGTGCTGCCAAAGGCTAAGCGGCCATCGTTTAACAGTGTATGTGAGTCGATATTAAATTCATTCACAGTTAAGCCATCTTTAACAGTATATGCATTGAGTTGCATTGAACTTAAATCGAGCCGATAAAGGCCATTTTTACTGCTGATCCATAAAAAGCCAAATTGGTCGATTTGCAAAGCGACAATTGTTTTAGTTTTAATGCCATTACTGAGATTTATACGGTGTTTTACTTCATAGCTGTTGGCGTCAAGACCAATTAGCCCTTCTTGGGAAGAGGCAAGCCATAGCGTATTGTTATAATCGATCACCCAGTCATCAATAGTGACATAATTTATTGGGTTATAATTTTCAACTTTGTATATTAAGGTGAGTTTTTGGCTAGACTCATTATAACGATATAACGCCCCAGATACGCTGATCAAATAGTCATCGGGTTTATTAGGTAACGGTTTTAAAAAGGTGTGCACGTTGACGGGATCTAACTGCTCTTTGAGACCTTTAATTACGTTAGTCTGACCACTGTTTCCATCATACAGGAAATAATCATTCTCGCTAAAAAATGCAAAGGTATCAGTCGTTATTTGGTGATAGCCATAAGCTGGGCCGCTGTCGATAATGGCTTGTGTATTGCCTTGCATTGGTAGAGCTATTTTTTGTTCGGTTTTTTTGTCAAATAAAGCAAGACCATCATAAAGTAGTAACCACAAATAACGATCTGGCTCATTTAAGTGTGCCGAGGCAATGCCATACACAGCAAATTGGCCATAAAACGCTTTAGTGTCATTGCTGACTAAGTAAGTTTTCTCTGTTGTCCCATCTTGGCGCATTTTGGCAAGACCATTATCGGTGCCCAGCCAAACGTTATGATTGTCTTGGTAAACAGCAAAGATCACATTACTGTGCAATTTATCATTACTGGTGATTTGAATATTGCCAAAACGCCTTGCTAAAGTTGACCAAGTAAAAACACCTTGTGAGCGCGAGGCAAGCCACATAAGGCCTGTTTTATCGACCATTACATCTAAAATCGTGTTGTCGGTCATGTTGAATTTACTTTGATCAAAACGAAAAAGAAACTCATTGTGATCAGTATGGCGATGGTATTCATACAGACCATCCTCGGTGACTATAAATTCACCATAAGGGGTATTAACGTAGTCCCAAATATTATGTTCTGCAAGCAGCGTTTTTACGTTGTTGAAGTCTAATAACTCATTGTTATTAAATGCAATAGAATAAAAACCTTCGACCGTGCCAACCAGCAGGCCAAGCTGCGAGTCGACGGTTAAAAACTTGATATTATTGTTATCGAGGTTGAGTTTATCCTTGGCAACTAAAGGTATTTTAGTTATATGTTCATCAATTAATGATTTAGAGTACAACCCATCAGTGGTGGCAATATACAAAAAGTCATTATGAACAGTAATTGCGCGGACAAAATTATCATCTTTACTGATTGAAAACTCATGGGTATAGGTATTTTTTTGTGGATCAAAGGCATACACATGTTGGTTAATGGCGTAATAAAACAGCTGCTGATGTTCAGCGATGGCAAAAATAGGAGAAAAGTGTTTATCTTCAGCGTTTAACTTACCTGAATAAACTTTACTGACTTTAAGTGTCACAGGATCTATAAGAAACGCACCAGAATATTCAGTTGATACAAAAATATCGCCATTGCTTGTTTCAAACAACAGAATAATCGAGAGTTGATCCAGTGTGTATTCACCAGAGAATATTTTTACTTCGTAGCCATCAAACCGGTTTAAACCTTGCATCGTTCCGATCCAAATAAACCCTAGTTTATCTTGCAGTGTGCTAGTAACGTGGCCTTGTGATAACCCTTCATCAGTGGACAAGCGTTGTAATTGCTGAGCATAGCTTTGAGCACTGGAATTAACACTAAACAAAGTGCATAAAATACTAAATAAAATGAAAAAAAAGTTATTCAACCGCACTTATGATACAGCTCCCCTGAGGTAAAATAGTTGTTATCCGTTAGTAAATATAGCATAACAACTTACAGTTTAATTAAAGAATTAACTTTATATAACAAATCACTTATGCTGTTAGCTATGTTTAGATTACAGGATGTTCACATTGCCTCATTCATTTAATACTCACACCATGCAAAGTCTGCTGTTAGTTGTCGATATTCAAGACAAATTAAGTCCGGCGATGCCTCGTTATGAACAAGTAAAACAGGTCACAGTGCAATTAGTAAAAGCCGCACAATTGTTGCAAATTCCTATCTTAGTCACCGAACAATATAAACAAGGGCTTGGCGAAACTGATCAGCAATTAAAAGCTCAGATTGGGCAGGCTGAATACTTTGATAAAACCCACTTTAGCGCGTGTAAAGAGGACGGTTTTTTAGAGCTTATTGCTAGCTATAAGCGCACGCAAATCATTGTAGTTGGTATGGAAGCGCATGTATGCGTATTACAAACTTGTTTAGATTTATTGGCGCAAGGTTATCAGGTGTTTTTAGTCATGGATGCGATTAGTTCGCGTAATGATCTGCACCGCGATTTAGCCATCGCTCAGTTAAGACAAGCCGGTGCTGTGATCAGCTGCGCTGAAAGTGTGATTTTTCAATGGACCGAAGTGGCAGCGACACCTGTATTTAAAGAGATTTTAAAGATTGTTAAATAAGCTTTGCAACAAGAAGAGAATAATTCCACTTCAGCATTGTAAATGATAGTGGTTTTTATTATCATGCCGTAAATTATTTTGATTGCTGTATAAATATCAATGAAACCTTCTTTAATAGCATTAGCCCTAAGTTATATTACCATTGCGCCTGTTGTCGTTGCTGCGCAAACAACAGCAGCAGGATCTGCAACTGATGAGTCTACTGTTGTAAAAAACGACATAGAAACCATTTCAGTCGTTGGACGAGCGTTTTCACTGTATCGCCCAACAGAATCAACGTTTGGTACTCGTACCGATACGCCGCTAGAGAAAATTCCACAGTCAATCCAGGTTATTCCGCAAGCGTTAATCAGCGATCAGGCTGCACGTCAAGTAACTGATCTATACAGTAATATCGCGGGTGTTAATGGCTTTAGTTACTCAGGTGTTACGTTTCGTGGTTTTCGCCAAGATGAAATTTTATACGATGGTGTAAAAGGTGACCCATTTAGTGGTTTTGCGGTACCACAGTTGTTTAATATTGAGCAAGTGGCTGTTTTAAAAGGCCCTAGTGGCGCTGTGTACGGCAGTGGTAACCCTGGCGGGATCATTAATTATATGACCAAAAAGCCCAGCTATGATAGTAAAACAACCGTTGCAGTTGAACTGGGTAATGATGATTTTTTTAGTGCCGCAATCGAATCAACGGGCAGTGCCAATGACGCACAGACCCAAGCCTACCGTGTTGGTGTTTATAAAGATTCAGATAAACCGTTTCGTGAAAATACCAGTGAAGATAATACCATTATTGATTTAGGCTATCGATTTGATTTTAGTAACGATACTAATTTGGTATTGCAATATACCCATGTTGATCAAGATTTAGGCGGCGCTAGATTACGTGGCGTGCCAGTGGATAAAAACGGTAACTTCATTGCCGACATTAGCTGGAATCATAATGAAGCAACGGATTATCAAACCGTTATTGCTGACGTGTTTCAAGCAAGTTTTCAGCACCAATTTAATGAGGTATTTCGTAGTGATATCACTGCGCGTTATTTTAGTAACGATGCTAATCAAAACTATCATGAGCCGCGTGGACTAAGTGACACAGATGGCGATGGAGTACTGGATTGGAGCGAGCGCGAATTTCGTGATCAACAACGCGAAAATACCGGGCTTAGTTTTACTGCCAATTTAATTGCTGACACTGAGCTTGCCGCTATGCAACATGTGATGCTGGTGGGTGTAGATTGGTATAAGCATGAGTTTGAATCAGCATATAGAACAGCTGTACAAGCCAGCAAAGGGGCCCCAGTCCCAGGGATCTCAATATTAAATCCTGTGTATGGACTGACTTCAAAAGATGATTATGATTTAGCAAACGTAACACCGCGTTTAGCAAGTACTGAGTCAACACGTATTGGCCTGTATGCACAAGACCAAGTTGATGTTACGGATAAATGGAATGTTATGGTTGGCTTACGGTACGATCGTTTTGAAGACACCGATGTCCTTAATAACACCGAGTTTTCAGACAGCGATGTGACGTATCGTATTGGCACAAGTTATAACTTAAACGATACCTTTTTCCCTTATGCGCTGTATGGCACAGGCTTTATGCCACAATCGGCTAGTAACCAAAATCAAGATGTAGGCGGGCCATTTAAACCAGAGCACAGCAATATTCGTGAACTTGGTTTACGTACTAAGTTACTTGATGACTCGTTGGCTGTGAACATGGCAACTTATCGCATTATCCGTAACAATATTTTACAAGCCAGCACTAAGTTATCAGACACCGGCGTTGATCAAATGGAAGCGTTAGGCGAAGTTGATAGCCGAGGCTTTGAACTTGAGATTGTTGGCGATGTCACCGAACGTTTAGTGATCACAGCAAGTTACGCATACAACGACACGCGTATTGTTGAGCAAAGTGAAAAATTTTCCGCGCAAGCAAAAGGCAGCGATAAATTTGCCAATGCACCACAAAATACCGCAGGGTTGTGGACGCGTTATGAGTTACCGCAGTTGCACTCATCAATCGCGGCAGGTCTTGATTATGTTGATGAACAAGTCAGTTTAGACGGTGATAAAGTACAGCCGTATACCGTTTATAACATGGCTTGGAAGACTGAATATCAACAATGGGTTTGGCAGCTCTCAGTTAAAAACGTGTTTGATAAAGAGTATGCATCAAGTGGCTTTATAACTCGTGCTGGGCATTTCCCGGGCGAACCACGCCGCGTCTATTTGTCGGCTAAGTACACATTCTAAACTGACAATTTCGTACTATGAAAGCAAAGCAGTGGTTTAACTTACATGCTTGGGCAGGGCTCTTGGTTGGCAGCTTGTTATTGATAACGTGTTTATCTGGCACGTTGGCAACCTTGAGCCACGAAATTGAATATCTTAGTGATAGTAAATTTCGTGCCCTCTCGCATTCCCCTAATACTGACTTTGCTGCAATTGAGAATACACTTGCCCAGCGTTATCCTGGCAGCCAAATCATTAGCATATTGCGCCATCAGCAACCTTACTTAGCAACCGAAGTGTCGCTTAAGTGGCAGCAACAGTTTTTGTTTGTGTATGTTGATGGTGCGACGGGGCAATGGCTTGGCGAAGGTCAGTGGGGGCGAGTATCGCGTTTTTTACGTAACTGGCACATGAATCTATCGATGGGTTGGACCGGTAAGTTGATCGTCACGAGTTTAGCTATTCTCTTGGTTATTTTAGTGCTTACCAGTCCGATTGTTTATCGCCAGTGGTGGCGACATTTTTTAAAAAAGCCACGGCAATTACAAACAACCAATCGTAGCAGCTGGGCTGATTGGCATAAATTACTGGGGCTTTGGAGTTACTGGTTTATTGTGGTCATGGCCATTACTGGCGTGTGGTACTTAGTTGAACACACCCTACAAACAGCCAAAATTGACCATTATATAAAACCCCCCGCAGAGGTTACGGATCTACAAACTGACGCAGCGCATCCGCCAGCGATAAGTGCCATGGTAAACGCGGCGCAATCAGCGTTTCCAAGTTTACAGATTCGCGCTATACAATACCCAAATAAAGCAAATAAGCCGGTTGTGGTACTGGGCGATAATGATGACGTTTTAGTACGTTTACGAGCTAATAAAGTGTATTTAGATCCAGCTTCAGCAGACGCACTGGCAATTCAAAAAGCCGCAGATTTACCTATTATCGCGCGCATTAAAGATACCGCCGATCCTTTGCATTTTGGCAACTTTGCAGGGCTAGGTACGAAGTTAATTTGGGCTGTATTTGGTTTTTTAATGACCTGTATATGTATGGCTGGATTGTATATGAATTGGCTGAGAGTAAAGCGTAAGCAGCCTTCATTATTGCAATGGTTTGGTATTATGGGTGCAGTAAGTGTTTTATTAGTATGTTGTTCGCTGATCCTCACAACGCAAACATTTAGTGAACGCCAAGCACCAGCAAAACTATATTCGCCGGTGCTGTAACGTGCAGATAAAGTTAGCTTGTAACTAGGCCGTAACAACCCAAAGCAACAAACACTATTGCAGCAAGCATTCTTACTTTTGCCATTGGAATACGTTTTAGCAAGGCATTGCCAGCATAAATAACCGGCACATTGGCAAGTAACATACCTACAGTGGTTCCTATGGTTACCCACAACACTGATTGATATTGAGCGCCAAGCAATACTGTTGCTATTTGGGTTTTATCGCCAATTTCGGCAATGAAAAACAGCACCAAGGCAACTAAAAAAGCCCCGTATTGATCGTACTTATTGCTTACTTCTTCATCTTTATCTGGGATCAGTAGCCATAAGCCAACGACAATAAAACAGCCGTTCACAATCCAAGGCAGGTACGAAGAGGTAAAGCTTTGCGATAAATAATCGCCCAACCATGCAGATAAACCATGATTGATAATAGTAGCGACTAAAATACCTAAGATAAGTGCAGGTTTATTGGCAAAGCGGGCAGCTAACAGCAGGGATAAAAGTTGCGTTTTATCGCCTATTTCAGCTAAAGCAACGGTGACGGTTGATGTGATAAATGTATCCATTTTACTTCTATAAGGCGGGAACATTAAACCAAGGTAAACGCCTATCTCCCGCCATGAGGATAGTGTTTACCCAGGTCTTGCCGATAATGCTTGCTACATTACAAACTTACCATGCACATGAGGTGCAATTATGTTGATAAGTTTACTTGCTGCGCTTTAAGTTAAAAGGCATCAAGCAGGCTACTCCCCCGAGAAGTGCGCACTTTGCCACATTTCTTTTTTAGAGTAAAGGTACAACAATAGGTTTTGTGGTGCGGCTGAGGCTGAACTCTGTAATTGAATATAAACGTATGCTTAAAACCATGCTTTTACTTTTTGCATATTATTCCTACTTACCAACACTTTATCATCATTACTCATGAGTAGTGTTGCTTGGCGACCTTTACTTTTTACACTGCGAATATACGCCCGATTGACCCAATAACTACGGTGAGTTTGACTCATTGTATGTTGTTCATCAGCTTCGGCCAAAGCCGATATGGCATCTTTTAAATTAAATAAGATCAGTTTTTCGAAATCATGTGCAACGACTTTTAAATAATGTAGCTCGGCTTTTAAATAGACTATTTCATCTACGCTATTTACAGTAGCGAGCTGTAAAAATGCGGTAAGCTTTTTTGTTTCTGGTTCTATTACTTCTGCAGCTTTGAGTGGCGCTAAGGGGGGGGATATCGGTATTGTGCGAGCAATTGCTAAAGTTGGCGTGTCGGGCGGCATTTCTGGTAAAGGTATTCTTCTTTGCAAAGAAAGCCCAGTTAACCAAGGTAGATTTACAACTAACCAAGAAAACATTGCCGTGGGGATCATATCACTGCATTCTTGGACTAAAGCTGCGAGGGTATAATCAGTATCATGTAGCCAATAAACATCAAATAGCAGTGAGACGGGGGCATAAAATAGAGAGGCAATAAATGCGCTCACTAGCAACTTTAAAGCACTGTTAAGTCCTGATAATTGGCTAGTTAAAAATAGGTGAGTGGCGATAAAAAATAATGATCCGCTATGAACTTGAAGCTGCCACTGTAAAAAAACTTCAACAACATGACGTGTTTCATCATCGTTAACGAGGGTAAATAAGCTTGCTAAAATAAACCCCAAGATAAAAAAATATCGCCAAGGATTTATCTCACCTAACGGAAAATGCCTATTCATACAAAAAGCTGCCCATTCGTTCAAAATCAACAAACTTAATTAAAGCAAATTCAATCCATGGCGTAAATTGTTGTCATCACAATTTATACAAGGAATGGATACTATGAATAAAATGACACGATTATTACCTTTAACAATCTGTGCTTTGGCAGTCATTAACGCTCAGGCTAGTGATGAAAAAGAGCTCGAAGAAATAACGGTGATCGCAGTTAAACCAGATGGTTTAAAGATCAGTTCAGACAAGCTCTTATCATTACCAGGCACCGGGAATGATCCATTAAAGGGCTTAGAAGCACTGCCGGGGGTTGTACTTGCAACTCCCGCCACCGGAGGCCCGGTTGCGCAGCCTGCAATACGTGGTAGCTCGAGCAATGACAACTTATATCTTACCGATGGCTTGGAGATGGGATATGTTTTTCATAATGACGGGTTAAGTGTTTATAACCCACTTCTCGTTGAGAGTTTTGAGTTGAAAACGGGGGCTTGGAGCAGTCAATACGCAAATGCGAATGGCGGAGTGATATTAACCAATTTAAGAGATCCCAATGGTGTGGAGCCGGCACGAGTGATCGACTTAAGCTTTTTTAGAAGTGGGTTTTTATATGAACAGGCCTTATCAAGCAACGCAGCGTTCTACGTTTCTTTTCGAGAAAGCTTAGTTCATACTTATGTTGATAATTTTATAGAAGACGAAGACTTTTCTTTCGCGGTACCACCGAGAAATCGAGACTATCAGGCAAAATTTATTTGGGATTTTGACGCAAACAATATTATTCGATTCTCCGCCAGTGGCGCAAAAGATTATATCGAAATAGCGTTTGATCAAGACGGTAGAGATATTGCTAAAAATCCTGATCTAGCCAGCGGCGAAAGATATCAAACTTACTACCACAGTCAAGCGGTGAGTTTGCAACATTTTGGCGATGTAATAGAGGCTAATTTTAGTGTTAATTTATTGACTCAAAATCAGCAAGAGCGTGAAGGGGAGGTTTTTAGATGGGATGCAGATATCACAAAATTGATTTTCAAAACTGAAAACCAATACGTAGCAGAATCCTTTACGTTAAATTTTGGTGCCACATATAGAGACACGTCGGTAGACTATCTAGCCAGTGGCCGGTTGATGCCGTGTAATACCGAATTTGAAATGTGCCCACCTAGCTACTTTAGTCCTAAATTTAATGAGCAAGGGACTTTAACTATTTCAGATTATCATGCTTACACCCATCTTACGGGGCAAATCACTGCTAAACTTGATTATCAAATCGGCATTGCTGTTGTTGGCACAGACAATAACAGCCAAAGTTATGTTGAACCAAGATTAGGGATTGGCTTCGACCTCGATGACAATCACACGCTCAGACTAAACTACGGGATCCATCATACCTTTATAGATGACTATCAATTTTTAACCGCTCAATATGGAGAGCCAAGCCTTGAGGCGAGTAATTCATCGCAATGGGTTTTAGGCCTTGATTCACAATTAGCTGATGGAATAGCTCTACGAACAGAGCTTTTTTACAAAGAATTGAAAAACCTCGTTGTTGCAAACCCGCAAGCACAAGCTCGCAGCGAAAACGATGTAGCACTCAGTGATCTGCTTTTTGATGATGTTGCCAGTGGCGAAGCGTATGGGATTGAAATACTTGTAAATAAGCAACTGTCGAACGACTGGTTTGGCTGGGCAAGTATTGCTTATAGTAAAACAGAGCGAAAGAACCCATTAACAGCAGAGGCGTTTAATTCTGAATTTGACCTGCCTTGGGTTGCAAACTTGGTTTTAGATTATAAATGGAATGATCACTGGCAAGTCGGTGCAAAATGGCGATTTCAAAGTGGCAGGCGCTATACGCCAGTATTATCTGCACAGCCTTATAAAGAAACTGGCAGTCAAAATGCGCTCTTTTATATTCCAAAATACAGTGAATTTAACAGTTCACAATGGAGCAATTACCACCGTTTAGACATTCGTGCAGATTATAAAACACAGCTCTATGGCTTTGATGCTAATTTATATTTTGAAGTGTTAAATGTTTATGCTTCACGCGCAGTACAGGAGCTAGAATACAATCAAGACTACAGCGAGTTTGAACAAGACTACCAGTTCCCTGATATGCCTTTACCATCTATTGGCATCACAATTAACTTTTAAAGATGATAACCCTCTTACTTTAAGTGTGAGAGGGTTGAGCATCTGAAATATAAATTTAGCGTTTTATGGTTGATAAAAAATTTAGAAAATCTAGCACTAAATGAAATTATAGGGGTTAAGAATTTTCGATAAATTGAAATTTGCCAGCAGTTATTAGCGTTTAAAACCCAACCAGAAAATAAGCTGCAAAGACTAAGACTACATAGGCCCTCTTTTTACAGTTGGCTGCGTTCGGATAGCGGTCGTTCATTGATAACTATTTTATCTGACTTGACTAAACCTCTATCTTGCAGGCCTTCCTAATACGCTTTTAAGTACCGATACAAATTCTATATTTAAACCTTTTCGTCTTTTGTCTCGTCTAAATAATAGTTTAATTATTTATAAAGGAAAAAAATGAAACTCTTATCCATTATTTTACTAACAGGCGCTTTGCTAGCCACAAATGCAATAGCAGAGCCTAAAAAGAAGGTACTGATAGTGGCATCTAATATGATAAATATGGGGGATCCTGAACAGCATGACGCAAGAAATAATTTATGGGAATTTGCACCTCCGTATCACATTTTTTTTAGCTACGGCTTTGAAGTTGACTTTGTATCACCTAATGGTGGAGAAGTTAAGTTTATGTTGGAG
Organism: Pseudoalteromonas sp. SR44-8; assembly: GCF_014163635.1. Classification (NCBI taxonomy): domain Bacteria; kingdom Pseudomonadati; phylum Pseudomonadota; class Gammaproteobacteria; order Alteromonadales; family Pseudoalteromonadaceae; genus Pseudoalteromonas; species Pseudoalteromonas sp. SR44-8. The sequence goes on along the minus strand of NZ_JACJDS010000004.1, from coordinate 42,342 downwards.
CCTTTAGGTATAAGTAGTTACACCATCAAATATGAAGGCTTCTTAGAAAAAGCAAACAGCTCATTCAAACCTGCTCAAATTGACCCAAATGACTATTGGGGCGTATTCATAGGTGGTGGCTATGGAGTAATGTTTGACGTTACAGATAACAAACAAATCCAATCCATTATCAGTAGTATTTATGAGTCAGGTGGTATTTTAGGTGTTGGTGGTCATGGCTCAGCGGGCATTGTAAACGTGAAATTATCTAATGGGGAGTTTTTGGTGAAAGGAAAAAAATAGCTGGTTTTCCTAACTCTACTGAAACATCGAAACCATGGGCAAAACAAGGAACACTTTTACCTTTTCTTATTGAAAATCAACTTAATAAGAATGGTGCTATTGCTCAAAATAAAAAAACATTAAAAGATAAACACGCTGTGATTGCAGATCAACGTATTATCTCAACAATGTTTTTGCCTTCAGCTGCACTTGTAGCAAAAGAAATGATAACCTTAAGACAGTAATAACGGCGCTTAATAAGCTAATTAAGGCGGAACTGCTAAAGTTTGACTCGGTTTCGCTCAGCTACGCACTTTACTTTTTAGGGCGTTACCACCGTCCGCTAAATGCACTTTTGAGTAGTTCGGCTTTGAGCGTGAAGGAAAAATTCACGGCTTCACTCCATCAGAATATAAAAGAGAAGTGAAAATGGAAAATATGAGGCATTATATATTTTGATTTTATGAAAAATGACGTTTTATTTTACCTACACTCAACACATTACTAATGGCTTTACTACTATGAACTCAGCGTTAAAGAATACAATGCGAACATTTATACATTCGGTCTCAGTTATGTGTGCTGCGCTGTTACTGACAAGTTGTGTGAGTTGGATTGCACCAACTGTTAAATCTGAGTTGATAGCGCTTCAAGCGGGCGAATATCAGCTAGACAGTCAACATGCTGCATTAATATTTAAAATCCAACATTTAGGGTTATCAACCTATGTAGGGCGTTTTAATAAATTTGATGCACAACTCAACTTTGATCCTAATAATATGACTGCCGCGTCATTAAACGCAGTGGTGGATATTAGCTCTATTGATATTAATAATGCTGACTTAGCAGAAACCTTACAAAATGACACTTGGTTTAACAGTGAGCGTTTTGCGCAGGCATCATTTACTAGCAACACTGTTACAGTTATATCTGATAACAGTTTTAATTTCTCAGGTGATTTAACTCTTAGAGGTGTTACCAAACCTGTGACGTTTAAAGCCACATTTCACGGTGGAGCAGACAACTGGATGACAGGAAAATACACCATTGGTTTTAGCGCGGTAGGTCAAATCAAACGTTCTGACTTTGGCATGGACAGTTATATACCGATTGTTGGGGATCAAATTGACTTAGAAGTTTATGCGGAATTTCTTAATGTTGGTAAGCAATAAGAAGTAAGTAGATAGCTACTAAATCGTCAATGAGTGAAATTTGCAGATAGAATATAATCCCTGAATGACCGCTAGGGCACATATCAGCCTCTTAAATCTTAATACCAATCGACTTAAATATTTAACCATTCTAGCGAGCTAAATAAAGCGCTAACTGCGTTGTAATTTTTTCAAGTAGAACAACTACATGTCAAAATTTACGCCTTGTTATCACTGTATTTATCTGTCGCTATACATGGTCAGTAACTTAACACGATTGGTATAACCGGATTGCGGTGATCATTTAAAACTGTATGGAATTAAGCAAATAAAAATAATTCTCAATTTTATGCGATTATTAATTGCGAACCGTTTACGTTTAGATTAATATACAAGCTCGAATGTAATTGAGAGTGGTTTGTATTCATGTATATCTGTTTATGTCACGGTGTGACAGATAAAAAAATTGAACAAACAATCGACGAAGGCGCGACTACAATGCGCGAGCTTTCTAAAGAGCTTAAAGTCGGTAGCCAGTGCGGCAAATGCTGCGGCTGTACTAAAAAGATCCTCAACCGTAAGCTTATTCAAATTGCTGATATTACTGAGCAAGTGGCGTAGCTATTGCTTATTGGTAATCGTTTAAACTCAGTGACATTTATCTGTATTATAAAAACTAAAAAAGCAGCCTAAGCTGCTTTTTTGGTATTAACCAAACGTTACATTTGCGACTGCAGGTAGTTTTCAATACCGGTGCTTTTAATTAACTGTTGTTGTGTTTCTAGCCAGTCAATTTGCTCTTCTTGCTCAGATAAAATGTTATCGAGCGCTTCGCGGCTAATATAATCTTTTTTACTTTCAGCAAGTTTGATCGCATCTTTTAGATCAACCAATGAATCTAGTTCAAAACTCATGTTGCAGGCAATCATTTCTTCGCTGTTTTCGCCAATGCGTAAACGGCCAAGATCTTGAAGATTAGGTAAGCCTTCTAAAAATAAAATACGCTCAATTAAACGGTCAGCGTTTTTCATTTTTTGAATCGAGGTTTTGTAATCGGCTTTGTCTAATGCGCTAAAACCAAAATCTTTAAACATACGGGCATGCAAAAAATATTGGTTAATGGCTACTAATTCATTTGCCAGTATTTTATTTAATGCAACAAGAACGTCTTTATCGCCTTTCATAATTTAGCTCCTATTCGCCCATTTGTGATTGGTGATAGTTTTGGCTACCAATTTTATCAATCAAGCCAAGTTGTTGTTCAAGCCAGTAAACGTGATCTTCTTCGGTATCGAATAATAGCTTTTCAAGGATCTCACGTGACTGATAGTCTTTTTCTTGCTCACAGACTGCAATTACTTCTTTAACACACTCAACGACTTCAAGCTCTAGGGTTAAGTCATTTTGCATCATTGATTTAACATCATGACCAATAATTAGAGCACGACGTTTGGTCATGTTCGGTACGCCTTCGAGGAATAAAATACGCTTAATTAACCAATCAGCGTGATCTTTTTCTTCTTCCATTTCATGATTAAGGCGTACATAAAGTTTATCTAAACCCCAATCATCGTACATACGTGAGTGGATGAAATATTGATCGATTGCTGCAAGTTCATTTGCAAGCAATGTGTTAAAGCTGTCGATAACTTTTTGATTACCTTTCATAACGGCCTACCTTGAAATTCATAATTGCGACAAGTTTAGTGTAAAACCACAAAATTGCAAGTATTTTCCTTTTAAATCATATGGTTAATATTGCGTGTGATTCTCGTTTAAGTTTGCATTGTTGGTTGCTTTATGAACAGATTGCTATTTATATTTAAGGTTAAAGGTTAAATTAAGAAAGGCTCGTTCATTGCACAGCGCAATGAACGAGTTTAATGATGCTTAAAATTTATATTTAACGCCAACAGTTGCTGTTGTTCCTAGACCTTTGATGTTATAGCCGCCGAATGTATATGACTGAGCGCGGGCTGGAAAGTAATCTTCGTTAAATAAGTTTTCAATACCTGCAAACCCTTGCCAGTTATCAGCAAATTGGTATTGGCCAGTTAAGTTAAAAATATTATAACTTTCGACAGGGCCCTGATCGCCCACATATTTGCCATCGTCATTTGCTGCAAAGCGTTTTCTATCGCCGACATACAGGTAACTTAATGTTAGAGACATAGCATCACTGGGTTGCCAGTTTAGGTTAGCTGTCGCTTTTGGTGGGCTGATCTGTTTAGAACCTAAATAAACATCTGCTTCGGTGTTTTTACCTTCAACATAGCTATACGTTGCCAGTAATTTTAGGTTTGCAGAAATTGTATAATCTACCAGTGTTTCGTAGCCCCAAATTTCCTGTGGTGCTCGTACTGGTTCATATACGCCGGTCACTTCATTAAATTTATTGGTTGTGCCAAGTTCAGAGGTACTACGATAGGCGGCAACTTCAATACGTACATTATCAAATTGTGAATTAAAACCAATTTCATAGTTGTCGATGATCGAGGCTTGCGTTTGGATCTGTCCAATATCGTTTACCGTGGCAGCACGCAACAAACGGCCAATGTCTGAAATATCGGAGCCTTGTGAGTAACTTAAAAATGGGCTGAATTTTTCATCAAGGTTGTACTTAATACCGACATTATAGGTTGTTGCATCGTAATCTATAGTGTCGCCTTTAACGTTAATAGGTACTGAGCACTGAGTTGGCGTTTTACATAGTTTAAGTGTGCGGTAGTCGTCTACCGTTAAATCAATGCTTTCTTTGCGAACACCGGCTTTGACAATAAGGTCATCAGCAATCACCCATTTGGTTTGTAAAAAGCCAGCAACACTTTGCATATCCATCTCTGGAACCCAGATACGGCCATCAACAAGTGGCTGCGAAGTCACATCGGTTAATGCATCGATACCATAAATAAATGAGGCTTCGATAGAATCAAAATCTATTAGGGTATTAAATGTTGCGCGTGCGCCTTTTTTCTCTGATCTTATAATTGACTGGCCGCCGTCATAATTTTCGTCTTGATTAGCAAGATTGGGGGAGAAGAAAAACACGTTTTCTATATCTTGCATATAAAGATCTAAGGTCATTTGGGTGTTATCAAATAGCGCGTAGTCTATGTACTTTAGGGTGATATTTTCGTTGCCTTCGGGGCCTTGTGGTTTACCTTGTTTTTGTAATTCAGGTGGTACATGGATTGCGTAGGTTTTTTCGCCTAAGCTGATATCGCCAGCAACATCGCCAAGGTCAGTTTTTTGCTGCGAACTGAAGTAGTTATAACTAAATTGTAGCTGTTTTTCGTCATCAAAATCATAGCCCAATTTAGTAAAGTAGTTTTGTGTAACTGCGTCAGATAAACCATATTGTAAACCGAGTATGTCACCCTGGGCATCGCGTTGTACGCCATTTTCTTCATAGCTGGCAGTAACTAAATAGCTAAATTTGTCAGCACGGCCATTAATGGCTGCTGATAGCCTTGCACCGGCACTTTCCTCAAGTTTTACCGCACTAAAGCGACTCGATAAACTTATTTCACCTTCGGTTTTACCATCACTTTTTGCTTGTTTAGTGATGTAATTAATAATACCGCCTGATGCACCGTTCCCGTAAATAGAGGTGGCACCTTTGATCACCTCAATGCGGCCGATAGCACTTGGGTCGAGGCTCTTTATACCTAAAGAGCCATTACGCAGTGGGGTTGATTGCGGCACGCCGTCAATCATTATAAGTGGTGCGCGACCACGCAGCGTTTGCCCGGTATTACTCGAACTACCTGTATCAGGGGCAAGGCCCGGCACCATTTGCGCAAGTAAGCTTTGTAGCTCTGGATTTACTTTTAAATGCTCTTCGATTTGCTGTTGATTGATAATAGTAATTGATGCGGGAACCTCATCAATGCTTTCAAAAACACGGCTACCAGAGACAACCACACGCTCCATTTGCGTATCGGTTAATTGGTTTTTATTGATTGCTTCATCGGCAAAAGTGGCAGTGCTTACAGCGAGGGCTAATAAAGTGAAAGAGGTTTTAAACATGAAGATCCTTTACGACTATGTAATTATGAGATATTGCTGTTTTTATTGGCGCAATAATAAGTGTAAAGAAGTGTAAAGGCAAGGGCATTGATAGTTATTATCAATTGCATTTTGTTTTTTTTGCTATTCAAAAAAGTTAAACATCAGCATTATGCTTGCAAAAAATGCTAACCAAAGCGGCGCACTTGCTTGATATTTTCCGACATTAAAAAGTTGATAACAAAAGCCAATAAGCAGTAGTAGCTCAATAAGTAACTGGAGCGGAAAACCCACAAAGGCATAAATGAGTCCTATCACTGATAGAAAGCTATTATCTGATGGTTTGCTCAAGGTGCCAGTAAAAAACTCGGCTGCTATAAAAAAGCACAAGTGGTTGATTATAAATAATAATAGAACACTTTTCATAGCTCTCGTCCTTAAGCTTTTTTCCTGATACGCTAATAAGTGATTAATTTAATGTAATTGGTACGATTAATTTTAGGAGCTAAAATAGGAAAAATAAAGCAACATCACTTGTTTAAAGTATGAGTTGCTACAAGGCAAAAAGTACATTTACATCGAGTCAGGAACGGCAGTTATTTGAAAGGTAAGGGTGGCATGAGTTGATCTGACAGTGTTACTGGTGGTGTGAACTTAAAGTTATTGTTCAACATCACCAGTGCGAGCTGATTTATTAAAACGTTATAATGCTGGGTTATCTATAATGGCGCTTATACCAAAAGTAACCCCCGCTGATAGTAAAAAAAGCAGGCAGTAGTGCAACCAATAGCCATAACATTTGCACCAAAAAACCGGCAAAATCGCCAATATGAAATTTGTATTTAAAATTCCACGCGCGAGTTGTGAGGTTGGCCTTTGAGGCATCGTAAGATTGCAGGACTTGACCGGTGTATTGATCGGCCCATACCCAACTATAAGCATGACTTTCATCAGGGTTTCTTACTCTAAGGGCAACTGGGTCGCTGGCTTTTTTAGGCAAATAGATACGAAATAATTCAGCCTTAGGAAATACAGCTAATGCGTTTTGTATAGCCACTGCAAAATTATCGCCATTGATTATATTTGGCACCTCGAGTTCCGGCGCTTTAGGGCGTGCCTCTACATTATTTTGTGTTACAAACTCAAGCACTGCTTTGGTCTCGTCTTTCCAGTGAAATGCCATACCAGTAAAGGCAATTAAAATAAGAGGGATAAACAGATACATGCCAATCACTGTATGGAGTTGGTAAAGCAAAATACGTAATTTAGCCTTGGGTTTTATTACTAAACGTTTTAGGCGATTTTTAGGTTTAAGCCACATGTATACGCCAACGAATATATTGATAATAAAAATTAACGCACAGATAGAGACCCAATTGCGCAGTGGCTTTTTGCCATCTGTATCTTGGTATAATAGCCAACGATGAACGGCCATGGTAAAGCCATACACTGTACTGTAATAATCATATTTGAGCAGTACTTGTCCGGTATATGGGTTAACGCTGATATAGTTTTTATCAGCAAGCTGGGCTTGCCATGCAACAGTGGGCTGCTGCTCTGGCATAAGTAAAGTGACATTTTGTTTGGAGTGAACAGCCAGCGTATTGATAAGCACCGGATAGGCCAGTGGTGTTGATTGCGGGGTTACTGTCCAATATTGCGGATTAATGATTTGCTGAATGTCTTTTGCGTAAATTAAAATAGCGCCGGTGATGCTTAAACAGATCAAAAACAGTCCACTAACTAATGTCAGTATTAAATGAGTACGGCGTAACCACAGCTTTAACAACACAGATATCCTATGATATTTATAAAAATAAAGATGCGATGATAAATGAGAACGCGAGCTGTTTTCAATAAAAATACGATTAAATGCAATTATGAGCTCGCATCATGGTTTGTTATTGTGGCTGTTTATATTCAATAATACATTGCTCAATAGCAAATTCATGGTGTAAATAGTCTTTAATTGCGTCAATATCAAGTGGCTGAGTAGCTATGATCACCAGTTCGCAACAGGTCGTTTTCTCATCAATTTGCCAGGCTTTAATGCTGTGTACTTGGCTAATTGTAAAGTGCTTTTGTAACGCATTAGTGATTGCTTCACGATTAAAGTTATTGGGCGCAGCTTGCATAAGAATTTTGCAACTTTCAATCAGTAGTAATACCCCGTGATAAATTACATATGCCGAAATGAATACTGTGGCAATCAAATCAACAATATACCATTGATAGAGAATAATTAAGGTACCAGCCACAATTACCACGATCGAGGCCATAGCATCAGACACATTATGAATAAATGCAGCGCGAATATTCATGCTATTTTTTGCCCCCGCACGAAAGGTCAACACCGCCGTCGCAACATCAATTACTAGTGCTAATGCTGCCACCCACACTACAATCCAGCCATCGATTGGGGTTGGGTTAAAATAGCTGTCAATGGCTTCTAGTATTAAAAATCCACCAATAATGATTAAGGTGCTGCTGTTTAACAATGTGGCTAAAATTTCTGCACGTTTATAACCAAAATGATAGTGCTCGTTAGCGGGTTTATTACCAATTCTACGGGCGATTAATGCGATAAAAATAGCCGCTGCATCACTGAGATTATGCAATGCATCGGCAATTAAAGACAGACTGCCAGAGATAAGACCGCCAACAACTTGGGCAATAGTAAGTAGCACATTGATAAAAACAGCGAAGCCTAGCTGGCGATCACTTTGGTCGTCATTGTGATGACTATGAGAATGTTGATGAGCCATATTGAGTATTGCCTAAGTTGTTATTATATTGATACTACAATACTAAATGAGCATTGCTGAATTAGCCAGCGGCATAAAGTTGGCATCTGTCGCGAGCGGTTAAGCACTTTTCAGTAACGAAAAGATGTGTTAAGTTAGCTTGGAAATCGTTCAAAGGATATATTGCTTGAAGCAATTAGTGTTGTTAATCTTAGCGTTTGTACTACTTCAGCCTGTGCTGGATAGTTTTGACGTGGCTGATCATAACACTGCTATTAATGTAACCTCGCAATTATTACATCAACAAAGTCAATTAGACGAACACTGCTCTGTCAATAACGATCATGATATTCACCAACTGCAACATCAGCAATTAAGCCAAGCCTTAGCTGATAACGCCGATGATGCGCATTGTCATGTATGTCATATCCCTGCATTTTTTACTGAGCCGTGGCAGCAGCATGTCAATTTACCAAGCTACGACATTATTAGTTTGAACGCCCCTGTATTTAATTCGCGTCTGCTTATTCCTGATCTACGCCCTCCAATTACTCACTCACTAAGTTAATTTTTAGCTGGCCAATATTATGGTCACCGATTTATTTAGTAAGAGTATATGTTATGAATTTATACAAACCATTTGGGTTTGCTTGTCTGTGTGCGACTGTATTAGCTGCACCACCCGCATTGGCTGCGCCAACGCACAATACCGCCGATTTAACCTGGTTGTTGTTGCAATTAAAACAACACCCAAATTTACAGGCTGATTTTCAGCAGCTGCAAAGTGCCACTGCATCTGTGCGAGCCGCAGGGCAATCTCTATATAATCCAAACCTTGAGTCGAGTATTGAAAAAGAAGGCGATGCTAATAATTTTAGTATTGGGCTGAGCCAAACATTTGATATTAATGATCAACAACAGGCACAACACAGTGCGGCGCTACTTACACTGGTTGCACAGCAGCAGCGTTTGCAATTAACGTATTTACAATTAGTTGAACAAACCCTGATTGCGCTTATCAATTGGCGCAGTAGTAAAGCAGCTTTTCAGTTAGCGCAACAGCAAGAGCAGCAATTAGAGCGTTTAGTTACCGTGGTTAAGCGCCGTCGAGCGGCCGGAGAAGTCGGGTTGCTGGATGAACAATTAGCATTGTACTCACTATCAGAAATTTTGAATCAAACCGCCCAACAAGCCAGTGCTTATGCAGATGCTAAATTAGCTGTGCAGGCACTGTTACCAACGTGGCACGAAGATGGACAGCTGACACCTGAACAGTTACTCAGTGGTATTAAACTCACTACAGATACTGAAAATGTGGTCCAACATCCACAACTTTTGCTGGTGAAATCACAATGGCAACAACAGCGTCAGCAAGTAAAGGTGATCAAAGCAGAGCGAGCCGTCAAACCAACCATTGGGCTTGTAGCAGGTAAAAATGGTGATGATAACCTTGTCTCTGTGAGTTTTTCTATGCCGCTGAATATAGTGAATAATTTTAGCGATGAATATCAAGCTGCAGAATTTATGGTGATGTCAAAAGAAGCCGAATATCAAGCTTTAAAGCGCACTATGACGTTTCAAGCGCAAGCCAGTAAAGAGGTGATGCAAGCGTACGCTCAGCGCGTTAAGCGTTGGCAGTCGATTAACCAAGCAAATGCAGATAGCAGCCTTACGTTGATAGAGCAACAATGGCAAAGCGGTGATATCAGTACCGCTGAGTACCTAACCATGCGCCAACAGCGTATTTCAGGATTACTTGCTGGCATTGAAATTGTTCAGCAAAGCCAACTGGCGAGCGTGAATTGGTTAACGCAAAGTGGTCAACTTAGTCATTATATTTCTACCTTTACGGATCCCCTAACTGATGGAGCTGCACTATGACGCGCTTAAAAATTATTCTTTCTGCTCTGCTATTTATTTTTAGCAATTTAGGGCAGGCAACCACTGTTGCACAACAAAAGTTTGATGATACAAAAACAGGTCATCAACACAGTGAAGAAGCACCGCACGCTCATACACCAGATGCAGCCCTTGATCATAGTGCTACCACAGCAGTACAACAGAGTGAGAATGTTGAACATGATCAAGCCGGCGGGGTACGTTTAACCCCGACACAAATGCGTTTAGCAAATGTGCAGATCAGCCCATTAGTGAAGCGCACTTATCAAGCGCAGCTATATGCCCCTGGTGAAATCAAAGCTAATGGTTATAGCAGTTATGTGTTATCGCCACGGGTAGATTCAATTGTGGTGAAACGTCACGCAACCTTAGGACAACATATTCAAGTAGGCGCACCGTTAGTGACTTTATTTAGTGCCGAGGTCGCCAGTGCACAAACCACTTATCGATTAGCTAAAGCACAGTGGCAGCGGGTGCAAAAAATGGGCAAAGGTACGGTGAGCGAAAAACGCTTACTCACAGCCAAGGCAGAATATGAAGTGGCTCACAGTCAACTTGTGGCGTTTGGTTTATCGGCTAAAGCAATTGCGCAAAGTGCGGTCAGCCCAGCCGATAAACTGGGGGAGTACACATTATTCGCTGGTACGTCAGGGGCTGTGCTCAGTGATAATTTTGCACAAGGGCAGCGGGTCGATGCGGGAATTGAACTGATGCTGATTGCTGATGAAAGTCTACTATGGGTTGAAGCGCAATTGTCGGCAAATCAAACCATTAATATTGATACAGGCACAATAGCGCAAGTGAAAGTGAATCAATTCACATACCCAGCCAAGGTGATCCAAGAAGCACACACTATAGATCAGATCACTCGCTCACGGATTGTGCGTTTGAGTGTACAAAACAGCCAGCATCAATTACACCCAGGGATGTTTAGTGACGTGTATTTTGAATTTTCAACTGAGCAACAAGTGTTGGCAGTACCAGAGCAAGCTCTACTTAGGAACCCAGATGGTGATTGGGCGGTATATGTGCAAGATGAAGACGGTGAACTTATAGCAACTGAAATTGAACGTGGCCGACGGTTTGGTCAGCTTCGTGAAATTAAAGGATTAGCTGAGGGCACTAAAGTCGTTACTCAAGGAGCATTTTTTGTCGCATCAGAACAAGCTAAAGGCGGTTTTGATCCGCACAACCATTAGGAGCTAACACTATGTTTAATAATATAATAGATAGTGCGATTGCTAATCGACTACTGGTTTTGCTGACTCTTTGTGTATTAATTGTCACCAGTGTTGTGGTGATCCCAAAACTCAACCTTGATGCTTTTCCAGATGTTACCAATGTGCAAGTGGCTGTTAATACCGAAGCAACAGGTTTGGCTGCCGTTGAAGTTGAGCAGCTGATCACTTACCCAATTGAAGCGGTCATGTATGCATTACCTGATGTAGAGCAAGTTCGTTCGATTTCTAAAACGGGGCTTTCTGGTGTTACCGTGGTGTTTAAAGAAGGGGTGGATATCTATTTTGCCCGCCAACTGGTATTTGAGCGTTTGCAAGCAGCGAAAGAACTGATCCCGGACGGGATTGGTTTGCCAGAAATGGGCCCGAATACGTCAGGGCTCGGGCAGGTTTACCAATACTTATTAGCGGCATCACCTGAATCTGGCTTGGATAGTATGGCGCTGCGCAGCTTAAACGATTGGATTGTGAAGTTACTCATCTTACCCGTTGATGGGGTTACCGAAGTACTGTCGTTCGGTGGTGATGTGCGTCAATACCAAGTAAATCTTAACCCAAATAAGTTATTGGCTTATCAGCTCGAGCAACAACAAGTGGTCACTGCACTGGAAGAAAACAACACCAATGTAGGTGGCTGGTATATGAACCGCGGCCAAGAGCAGTTAGTTATTCGTGGAACAGGTTGGTTTAATGCCGGCACACTAGGGCTGCAAGAAATAGCACAAACGCCATTGAAAACCATCAATGGCACAGTGATCACCATTGCCGATGTGGCAGAGGTGACGCTTGGCAGTGAAATTCGCCAAGGTGCCGCTACGATGAGTAAAAAAGATGGTCAAGGTAGTGTGCAATCATTAGGTGAAGTGGTGACAGGAGTGGTATTAAAACGCATTGGTGCAAATACCAAGCAAACCATTGATGGTATTAGCGCGCGGATTGCGATGATCAATCAAGCACTACCAGAGGGGGTAACGTTTGAACCGTTATATGACCAAGCTGATTTGATCACCAAAGCGGTTGATACTGTGGTAGATGCCTTGCTATTAGCGTTTGTATTTATTGTGGTTGTGCTGGCGTTGTTTTTAATGAATTTACGCGCCACATTATTGGTTTTATTGTCTATACCAATCTCCATTAGTATGGCTTTATGTGTCATGTCGTGGTTAGGGCTCTCGGCTAATTTGATGTCACTCGGTGGTATTGCTGTAGCAATTGGTATGCTGGTGGATGGCTCGGTGGTTATGGTGGAAAATATTTTTCGTCACTTAACTAACAATACTGATGCTGATCACTCACCGGCTAAATTTATCACTATGGCGGCTAAAGAAGTTGCCAGGCCGGTATTTTTTGCTGCACTAATTATTTTAGTCGTGTTTATGCCGTTGTTTAGTTTTGAAGGCGTAGAAGCTAAATTATTCCAGCCAATGGCTATAAGTATCATGTTAGCTATTATTTCTGCTGTGATTGTTGCGCTAGTAATCGTGCCAGCAATGGCAGTGTATTTATTTTCTAAAGGTGTCAAAGTTAGGCGCAGTGTATTACTTGAGCCGTTAGATAAAACTTATCAAATATGTTTACGCTGGGCAATGGACGCACGTAAAACGGTGATCTCGCTGGCGGGAATATTAGTGGTGATTGCTGGTATCTTATTGCCGCAACTAGGCACTGAGTTTGTGCCAGAGCTTGAAGAAGGCACTATTAACTTACGGGTAACACTGGCACCTTCGGCAAGCTTGGATACAGCATTAATGGTCGCTCCTAAGTTGGAAGCGATATTATTGGCCTTTCCTGAAGTTGAGTATGCACTTAGCCGAATTGGTCGCCCAGAAGTCGGGGGGGATCCAGAGCCAGTTAATAATATTGAAATTTATTTAGGTTTAAAGCCGGTGAGTGAATGGCAATCAGCTGCTAATCGTGCACAACTGCAAGTGTTAATGGAACAAAAATTAGCGCAGTTTCCTGGTTTATTGTTTAACTTTTCACAGCCGATAGCCACGCGGGTGGATGAGCTACTATCAGGGGTGAAAGCGCAACTAGCGATTAAGCTGTTTGGTGCTGATTTAGATGTGTTAGTCGCTAAAGGGCAGCAAATTGAGCAAGCTGTAAAAAGTGTTGCTGGCGCTAAAGATGTGGCAATGGAACAAATTGCTGGTGAAGCACAATTAGTGATCAAACCGAACCGGTTAGCACTTTCTCGCTATGGTTTATCTGTGGGTGATTTAATGTCGATAGTGCAAGATGGCATTGGCGGCACTGCGGCAGGGCAAATTATTAATGCCAATGAGCGGTATGATATTTATGTGCGCATTGGTGCAGAGTTTCGTGACAGCCCAGAAGCCATTGCAGACCTACGTTTATCCTCACCGACAGGTGCCGTGGTTAGGGTTGGAGATGTCGCAACGGTTAATATTGAATCTGGTCCGCCACAAGTGCGCCGTGATGACGTTCAGCGCCGAGTAGTGATCCAAGCCAATGTACAAGGGCGCGATATGGGCTCAGTCGTCGCGGATATTCGCCTTGCCATAGCTGAGCAAGTTGATTTACCCGCAGGTTATGGTGTGAATATCGGCGGTCAATTTGAAAACCAACAACGGGCGCAGCAACGTTTATCTATCGTGGTGCCTATTTCGCTGGCTTTGATTGCATTACTTTTGTATTTTGCATTTGGCTCAATAGGCCAAGCATTGCTGATTTTAGTCAATGTGCCGTTAGCAGTTATTGGTGGTGTGGTTGCACTTTACGTATCAGGGCAATATTTATCAGTGCCAAGCTCTGTGGGTTTTATTACCTTGTTTGGGGTGGCAGTGCTTAACGGCGTGGTGATGGTTGAGAGTATTAATAATCGCGTTAAAGCGGGAGATAGTCTACAAAGCGCGGCATTTAATGGCGCACTAGCTCGGCTGCGACCGGTACTAATGACAGCGTTAACCTCAGCGCTTGGTTTGATACCCATGTTGATATCAACAGGCATCGGCGCTGAAATTCAAAAACCATTAGCAACGGTTATTGTTGGCGGATTATTTACCGCAACCTTTCTTACTTTATTTGTATTGCCGGTACTCTACGCTCAATTTAGTCAGCAGTTTTATCGTGTCAATGGGAATAAAAACTAGCTTTACTGCAGTACCTTACACAAGGCGCATAAACTTGCGTCTTGTGTTATTTAGTGCATTAATATATGTAAGTAAGTTTCTAAAACAATAAAAAGTTGATTATGGAAATACAATGTTGAATAGCCTGTTAAAAAATAAAAGCCAATCTATACGGACGAAACTGATTGTTACTTTTATTGTCATTGCGCTAGCACCATTATTTTTAATGTCTTGGTTTAGTCTTCAACATGTAAGCAACTCCCTTGAAAAAAGTGCCCAAACTGAACTTGGTGAATTAAGCAGTATTGGTAAGCAATTTGCGAATATTTGGTTTGCAGATCACATTAAAGACCTATATCTATTAAATGATCAACTAAGTCATAGCCAGCTAAATAAACGGCTACTGATTGATGAGTTTGTTGATCGATATGATTTTGTCAATGAAATTCATATTATCTTCGACCCCTCAAATACCCCAAACCCAGTTAATAACAGTGCGTTTTCAGCCTTAAATCGTGATCAGTTAATTGCGATGCTAGCGGCTATTGAGCAAGGGCAAAAAAGTGTATTTATATCTTCAATGGGGGCTGAAACACATCATTTTGTGGCGTTACCTATGATAGACGAGCAACGCGGGCTTTATGCAATAGTATTAGCGAATATAAATTTTCAAGGCTTGCTCGATAATTTAGAACATATTCATAATAATAATGAGGGACTAACTTTCTTTATTGTGAAAGCAGGTGAAATCAAAGGTGCCCAATTGCACCCGAGTGTATTACCAAAAGCTGATTATTTTACTAATGTGGCAAATACTGAACAGGTTTTTACCTATCGAAAAATAGATGACACATTACACTATGCCATTTTAACGGACTTGAATTTTGCAAACGCCACAGGCTGGCAGCTATTGGTTGAAAAGCCTGCAGCCTTTATGTTGCAAGGTGCCAGTGACTATAAGTTTGCAGCTGTGGTTGCTAATGCTTTTGCATTTTTAGTGATCTTAATTCTATCGTGGTGGTTTGGACGACGTTTATCTCGCCCGTTCATTAGCCTTGCCAATGCCAGCGCTGAAATAACTCGAGGTGAGCGCAACAATATTCCTATTCTGGAAGACAGTAGTGAATTACATCAGCTGTCGATTGATCTAGAACACTTAGTCAGTAGCAAGGTACAACAGCAAGAACGGCTAGAGCATCAAAGCACAGCGCTTCAGCTTGCCTTAAAACAACTAGCGGAACAAAAAAGCGCACTTGATGAACATGCAATTGTTGCAGTGACCGATATCAAGGGCACGATCACCTTTGTTAATAAGAAATTTTGTGAGATCAGCGGTTACTGCGAAAGTGAATTGTTAGGAAAAAATCACCGTATTTTAAACTCCGGGACTCACCCTAAAGATTTTTTTAAAGGCATGTATAAAACCTTAATCGCAGGCAATGTATGGCATGACCAAATCTGTAATCGAGCAAAAAATGGTGACTTTTATTGGGTCGATACCACCGTAGCGCCTTTTTTAGATGAGCATGGGCAACCGCAAAGTTATATTGCTATACGCACAGACATTACCGCATTGAAATTACAAGAATTTGAACTCGAACAGCATAAAACACAATTGCAATTAGTGCTGGACAGCACTGCAGTAGGGATCTGGGACTGGTATGTAGATACCGGCAAAGCATATTTTAATAACCGCTGGGCGAGTATTATCGGCTATAAATTAGAAGAACTACAACCAACTGATTTTAATACATGGAACAAATATACTCATCCAGATGATCTTGTTACTTCAGGGCAGCTTTTAGAACAGCATTTTGCGGGTGAGAGCGATTATTATGTCTGCGAAGTTCGTATGTTGCATCGTCTCGGACATTGGGTGTGGGTACTGACCACAGGACGTATCGTTGAGCGCAATAGTGATGGCTCTGCAAAACGAATGATAGGTACTCATCTTGATATTACAGAGCGAAAAGAAACAGAAGCACAATTGCAATTGAGTCGCGACCGATTTGTGTCTCTGGTTGGCAATATTCCAGGCATTGTGTATCGATGTAAATACGATGCCCAATGGAGCATGCTCTATCTGAGTGAACAAACAAAAGTTATTACCGGCTATGAACCAAGTGATTTAGTTGATAATCATAAGCTGAGCTTCATTGAATTAATTCACCCGGATGATGTCTCAAGCGTGGCAGAGAAAGTGAGAGTCGATGTTGATGCTCGTCAGCCATGGTCATTAGAATACCGTTTGGTCGCTTCTGACGGCAGTATTCATTGGGTACATGAAAAAGGTCAAGCAGTGTATGATCAGGCTGGCAAAGTATTGTATTTAGATGGTTTTATTCATGATATAACCGAACGTTATCATACTCAATCAACACTTTACCGCCAACAAAACTTACTTGAAGCAATGAGTAAACAAGGTCAAATTGGTGCCTGGGAAGTTGATTTAGAAGCACAGACTATGTACTGGTCTGATGAAGTCAAAGCAATTCATGAAGTCGCTGACGACTATCAGCCAGTAATAGGGCAAGCTCTTGATTTTTATAAGCAAGGTGAACATCGTAATAAAATTAGCGAACTGTTCGAAGATGCTGTTATTAATGGTAACAGCTGGGAAATAGAGTTAATCCTTGTCACAGCGTTAGGCAATGAAAGATGGGTTAAGTCGATAGGCCAAGTTGAATTTAAAAATGAACGTTGTGTGCGTGTGTATGGTTCATTTCAAAATATTGATACTTACAAATACCTCGAATTAGAGAGTAAAAAAGCCAATCAGTACAATAAAAACCTGGCTAGTTTAACAGTTTCTCCTGAGGTACAGGCTGGTAATTTCGATGCAGTAAAAAATTTAGTTGCGCAGTCAATGTGTGAGGTACTAGATGTGCAACGCGCAGCAGTTTGGTTGTTTGATGAAGCTAGCGATGAAATGACGTGCGTGAGTTTATTTATTGATGAACAAGGCTTTGTCGAGCAGCCTTTAGTGTTTAAAGCGAGTCAATTTCCCGTTTATTACCAAGCAATATTTGCACAAGGTTTAGTGGCAATTAATGATGTTAATAGCCATCCTGCAACTGTAGAATTTATTGATACTTACACAACGCCATTAAATATTAATTCGATGCTCGATGCGGTGATATCTACCGGTGAGGGCATTTTAGGGGTGCTATGTGCGGAAAGTGTCGATAGCTATCGCTGTTGGAGCCAAAATGAAGAAACCTATTTACGCTCTTTAGCGACATTAGTGGGCAGCGTGTTAATGTCGCAAAGGCGAAAGCAAACCGCTCAAGAGCTGAAACTTGCATTAGTTAAAGCTAATGCTGCAGCAACAGCAAAAAGCCAATTTTTAGCAACCATGAGCCATGAAATACGCACCCCAATGAATGGGGTGTTGGGTATGCTTGAGCTGATCGAACTTGAGGCCTTGACCAAGCCGGTGCGAACGAAAGTCGCTATTGCTAAAAATAGTGCGCATTCTTTATTATCGGTAATTAATGATATTTTAGATTTTTCGAAAGTTGAAGCTGGTAAAATCGAGCTAGAAAGCATCAACTTCAATGTCTGTAATTTACTTGGCGAAATAGCTGAATCTCAAGCGTTATCAGCGCAAGAGAAAAATATTGAAATCATTCTCGATTTAGTGGCTGTGACACCGGTGCAATTTAAAGGCGATCCGGGGCGTATTCGCCAAGTGTTGACCAATTTACTGAGTAACGCTGTTAAGTTTACTGCGCAGGGGGAGATATTGATCCGCGCATCAGTAACCGCCATTGAACAGCAATATCAGCTCAGTATTAGTGTAAAAGACTCCGGCATCGGAATTGATCTAACCAAGCAAAAAGATTTATTTAGCCCTTTTTCACAAGTTGATGCGTCGACTACGCGCGAATATGGCGGTACTGGCTTAGGTTTAGCAATTTGTATGCAGCTGTGTGAGCTGATGGGCGGAACTGTCACTTTAACCAGCGAAGTTGGCCAAGGCTGTGAATTCACAGCGACGATTATGCTACAAGAGGGGAGCGAAACCGAACGCAGTATACCGACCATAGATCTGACCAAGCTCACTATATTGGTGGTTGATGATAACGAAACCAACCGGATTGTGATAAGCCAACAGCTTGCTCATTGGGGAGCTAAAGTAGAGCTTGCATGTAATGCAAGGCAGGCGCTTGAGCTGTGTGAAAAGCGTATAGCTGCTCAACAGAGTTTATATGATATAGCGTTATTAGACATGCAAATGCCAGAAATGGATGGCTTAGCGCTGTGTCGAAAATTAAAAGCTGATGATGATTTTAAAGCTATGCCATTAGTAATGATGACCAGTATTGCGGGGATGGAAGGCGCGCAGCGGTTTAATGATGCTGGATTTCAAGCGTACTTTCCAAAACCGATTACCACTGCTGATTTGATTTCAACAATAGCAGTGATCGCTGATGAACAGTGTTCGACAGACTTACCTTTAGTGACATCAAGTTATATATCCTCACTGCGTAGTGATCAGCATAGAGCAAATAGCCATATTTTATTGGTTGAAGACAATCCGATTAACCAGCAAGTATCTAAACTAATGTTAAGTAAACTGAATTTTACCGTAACGCTAGCGGAGAATGGTCAGCAAGCTCTTGATATTTTAGCGAAAGTACCTGCAGAACACTTTAATTTAGTGCTCATGGACTGCCAAATGCCGGTGATGGATGGATTTGACGCTACTCGCGCAATTCGTGCCGGTGAGGCGGGTGCTAAACATCAACAGATCACGATTATTGCACTCACAGCCAATGCAATGGATGAAGACAAACAGTTGTGTTTAGCATCTGGAATGGATGACTACTTGGCTAAACCAATTCAACTACAAATATTAAAAGATAAACTAGATCAGTATTAAACAATGCAGTAATAAATAAGAGAGCTTATGACAGACCAAAAAACGATTACCTTAAGAGATGCGCAGCCTTCGGATGCTGCTACTATTTTGCATTTTATTACCGAATTGGCAATTTATGAAAAAGAGCCCGATGCAGTTAAAACCGATGAACAGGCGATTTTAAAAACCCTGTTTAGTGAAGGTGCAACAGCGCATAGTTTAATTTGTTTTGAAGGCGATACGCCAATTGGCTTTGCGGTGTACTTTTACAATTACTCGACTTGGCTTGGCAAGAATGGCCTGTACCTTGAAGACTTATATGTTAGCCCAGATAGCCGAGGTAATGGTGCGGGTAAATTGATTATGCAACATTTGGCACGCCAAGCTATCGCAAAAGATTGTGGCCGTTTTGAATGGGTGGTACTTGACTGGAATCAACCTGCGATCGATTTTTACAATAGTATGGGGGCAGAGCCACAAAATGAGTGGATCATTTATCGACTTACAGGACAAGCATTAATTGATTTTGCCGAGAAATAAAAATACGCAAATATAAATAAAAATCATTTGCATTAAGTTGTTTGGCTGTGTAAATTAATCACATCATTTAATTTTGTGCAGGTGATTTTTATGTCACACCCACAGTTTCACAGCAGTAATAAATTGTCTCAGGTTGAGCAAGTATTAAGTCCTTGGCAAGCCAACATTATTGCTGGAAATACAGCGTTTGAACGCGGTGCTTTAATTGAAGCTCGCGATAAATACACGACAGCACACACCCTCGCAGCTCGTTTATTAAGCCAATTTAGCCAAGCAAAAATATGCCAGTCAGTTATTAGCGCAATTGAACATTGCTGCCCCGCATTCGTTGTTGCCGCTCATAATTTAGCGGATACATATCGAGCGATGAATCAAGCAGAGCAAGCGTGTCAGTGCTTGTGTGATGTGCATATAAGTTTAAGTCATTTGCTCCAGCATTCATGCGATACGGTGCGTACAGTGGTTGTGCACCATCATCACAAAACCTACACAGAGTTAGTACGGTTTGCCAAATTGCACAGTCATTACCCGCAATTAATAGAACAAATCAATCAGACGTTAAGTTACACCCCAGATCAAACTGCCACTGTGCATTGATCACTTATTCTTAATCCGACAAGGAACAATTATGGCGTTTACATTACCCCCATTACCATATGAGTACGATGCGTTAGAGCCACATTTAGATGCTAAAACTATGGAGATCCACCATACTTTGCATCATCAAACATATATCAATAAAGCCAATGCGGCACTTGAAAATACCCAGTATAG
The DNA here is from genome assembly GCF_014163635.1 of Pseudoalteromonas sp. SR44-8. Classification (NCBI taxonomy): domain Bacteria; kingdom Pseudomonadati; phylum Pseudomonadota; class Gammaproteobacteria; order Alteromonadales; family Pseudoalteromonadaceae; genus Pseudoalteromonas; species Pseudoalteromonas sp. SR44-8. The sequence goes on along the minus strand of NZ_JACJDS010000004.1, from coordinate 21,771 downwards.
CGATACTGATGTACATGAGTTACTCGTAAAGATTGACACGTTGCCAACTGAGCTGCAAAAAGTAGTGCAAGAGCATGGTGGCGGACATGCAAACCATTCATTGTTTTGGACAGTAATGAGCCCCAATGGTGGGGGTCAGCCAAAAGGGAGTTTATTAGATGCGATCATAGAGCAGCTTGGCAGCTTTGATAACTTTAAAGAGGCATTTACAGCAGCAGCTGTTAGTCGCTTCGGCAGTGGCTGGGCGTGGCTAAGTGTTAATAAAGATAACCAGCTTGTGGTGGAAAGTAGTTTAAATCAAGACAGTCCATTAATGCACGGCAACACGCCGATTTTAGGTTTAGATGTGTGGGAGCACGCCTATTATCTGAAATACCAAAACCGCCGCCCGGAGTATATCGCAGCATTTTATAATGTTATTAATTGGGCTGAAGTTGAGCGTCGTTATTTAGCTGCTACCAGTAAATCAATCAGCGAATAAAGGTTGAGTGCCGAAAATGGCTAGTAAACTGTGTTTTTTCACGTACTCTATTAGCAGATGTATAGTTAAGAGCACCTTATGGATACTAGTCATTGGCAACTTGCCAGACAAAGCCGCGACCATCGTTTTGATGGACTCTTTTTCATCGGTGTTAAAAGCACCGGTATTTATTGTCGGCCAATTTGTCCTGCCCCTACTGCAAAAGAGCAAAACGTAGAATACTTTCAATATGCCCATAATGCTGCCCAGGCTGGATTTCGCCCGTGCATTCGTTGTCGCCCAGATAGCGCCCCTGGAAGTAGCGCATGGCAAGGAACAAAAACCACAGCGCTGCGAGCCAAACATCTGATAGACAGTGACTTAACAACACAACAAAGCTGTGAACGGTTAGCTGAGCGACTAGGCGTGAGTAGCCGCTATTTAAGGCAGTTATTTCAGCAACATTTTGGTATCTCAGTAACTCAATATCGGTTATTTAATCAATGCCATTTCGCTAAAAAATTATTACAAGAAACAAGCCTGTCGGTATCCCAAGTTGCTTTTGCAGCGGGCTTTAATAGTATTCGTCGCTTTAATGATGCTTTTTTACAGCAGTTACATATTTGCCCGTCAAAAATGCGTGGTGAGCGTAGTACATCACGTGCGATGTTGACGCTTAAATTACCTTTTCGGCCCCCTTATAATTGGGCTGCGTTACAGCAATTTTTAGCTAAGCGGTTAATTTCACCTCTTGAGTGGCTTGGTGAGACATATTATGGTCGCAGCTTTAAAAACCAGCATTGCCAAGGCCAGTTTACGGCTGAGTTTGTAGAGCACAAACATCATTTTTTAGTCAGCATTGATATTGATCAGCCACGCTTTTTACAGCCTATTTTAAGTGAAATTCGCAGGGTGCTCGATTTAGATGCCGATACTGCGCAAATCGAACAACACCTAACAACTCAACTTCAAGGGGCAATTGTGTTAACCCAAGGGCTGCGGTTACCGGGTATTTGGTCGGTATTTGAGGCTGGTATTCGTGCGGTACTTGGCCAACAAGTCAGTGTGACTGCCGCGCATAACTTAGTGACTCAGCTGGTGGATGAACTGGGCGAACAAGATGGCGAGCGAGTGTATTTTCCAACCCCTGAGGTAGTGGCAAACAGTGAGCTGGCATTTTTTAAAATGCCTCAAGCGAGAAAGAATGCGCTGCGTAATTTAGCGCAATTCTGCGCCGATAATCCTGATTGTCAACAGCTTGATCAATGGCTGCCACTCAAAGGGATTGGACCTTGGACAGTAAACTATGCAAAATTACGCGGCCAAAGTCAGCCCGATATTTTATTAGCAGGAGATTTAGGTGTAAAGAAAGCACAGGCGGGGGCAAAACCATTTAATGATGAGATGTGCGCGCCATTTCGCTCCTATTTAACCTTTCAACTATGGCAGCAGCTAACATGACTATTATTCAAACCCGCATACCCAGCCCAATTGATGAGATTATTATTCAAGGTAACCAACACGGGGTGAGTTATGTGGGCTTTTATCCAGTTATAGAGTGCTCAGAAACCCCATTTTCAGAGGTTGAGCAGCCACATATTTTAAATTGTGCTGCGCAGCTTAATGACTACTTTACAGGCAAGCGAACAACCTTTGATGTCACTCTAGCCACCCATGGTACTGCTTTTCAACAAGCGGTATGGCAAGCGCTCACCGCGGTGCCATTTGGACAAACACAGAGTTATTCAGATATTGCTCATGCACTCAATAATCCCAAGGCAGTTCGCGCAGTGGGGGCTGCTAATGGTAAAAACCCAATCAGTATTATTGTGCCGTGTCACCGTATTATTGGTGCCAACGGTAAATTGACCGGCTATGCGGGTGGGCTAGAGCGCAAGCAGTGGTTACTTGAGCACGAAGGGCTGATTTAATCTTCAAAAAAGGGTCAATAGACTCCAGGAATTAGTTTTAGCACGGGTAAAAAAGGTGATGTTCAATCAAGATTAAGGTAGCATTAGCGCACTTTTTTCAGGGTAGGCATTTTCATGGCTCAGCTGTACTTTTATTATTCTGCAATGAACGCAGGTAAATCTACCACGCTTTTACAATCGGCATTTAACTATCGCGAACGCGGCATGGAGCCTGTTATTTTAACGGCTGCATTGGATGATCGTGCCGGTGTTGGTAAGGTATCTTCTCGAATTGGTTTACAAGCTGATGCACATATTTTTGATGCTGACAAAGATGTTTTTGAACTGATCAAACAGCTTAATAGTGAACAAAAACGTCACTGTGTGCTGGTGGATGAATGTCAATTTTTATCACGTCAGCAAGTAATGCAACTGACCGATGTGGTGGATGAATTAGGCATTCCGGTGTTGTGCTATGGCTTGCGTAATGACTTTAGAGGCGAGTTATTTAGCGGCTCGCAGTACTTACTGGCGTGGGCTGATAAACTGGTTGAACTTAAAACGGTGTGTCATTGCGGTCGCAAAGCGAACCATGTATTGCGTACGGATGAGCAAGGCAAAGCGATTGCCGATGGTAATCAAGTGGAAATTGGCGGCAACGACCGTTATGTGTCGGTGTGCCGCAAACACTATAAAGCTGCGTTAAACATGCAGCGCCGAAGTTAACGCTGCTATAAATTGATCAATATCGGCTCGAGTGATCTGTAAATGAGTTACTAAACGCAAAGTTTTGCTTGGGCTGAATACTATCCCTTGTCCTTTTAGTTGCTGTGCAATGGCATTAATATCAACATTATCAGCAACATTTGCATAGACCATATTGGTTGTATCGCGCGACAAGTCAACGTTAAAGCCTTCAATAGCACTGAGCTGCTGCGCTAAGTAACGCGCATTGCTGTGATCGTCGGCTAAACGACTAACATTGTGCTCAAGTGCATAGTGGCCAGCGGCTGCCAGCATACCAGCTTGGCGCATAGCGCCGCCAAGTACTTTACGCCAACGCCTTGCTTTATTGATCAGTTCAACAGAGCCAAGTAGTAATGAGCCTACTGGTGCGCCTAAGCCTTTTGATAAGCAAATAGACACGGAGTCAAAGTGTTTGGTTATCTCGGTAATATCTACCTTAAGCGCAACCGCAGCGTTATAAACGCGAGCACCATCCAAATGCAGTGCTAATTGATGGCTGTGAGTGAACTCACGCGCTTGGGCTAAATAACTTAATGGCAGCACTTTACCGCCAATGGTGTTTTCTAAACTGAGTAAGCGGGTATTAGCAAAGTGAAAGTCTTTGGGTTTGATAGCGGCGCGTATTTTGTCAAAGCAGAGGCTGCCATCATTTTCATTCTCGATAGGTTGCGGTTGGATTGATCCAAGCACTGCCGCGCCACCGCCTTCAAATTTATAATTGTGTGCATTTTGCCCACAAATATATTCATCACCACGTTCGCAATGAGCCATTAACGCTAATAAGTTTGCTTGGGTGCCGGAGCTACAAAACAATGCACTGGCAAAGCCATGACGCTGTGCTGCAACGCTTTCTAATTTATTAATACTGGGATCATCACCATATACATCATCACCTAAAGGGGCGTTGAACATAATTTCGCGCATTTTAGCGCAGGGCTTAGTGACAGTATCAGAACGAAAATCAATCATGATATCTCCGGTTGTGTAAATTGCTGGCTGATCTCTTGGCGAGTTTGTTGATCAAAATAACTCCACGCAATAAAGCGACTCACTTTTTGCCCTTGCGCCATTTCAATGATTTTAACTTCAGCCACAGGGTGTGTTTTTAATTGTGCTTGTAACGTGGCTAAGTTTTCTTTTTTTGAAACTAAAGAGGTAAACCACATACACTGCTCAGCAAATAGGGCACTTTCATCGATCATGGTACAAATGAATTGCGCTTCGCCACCTTTACACCAAAGCTCATTATGTTGCCCGCCAAAATTTAAAGCCGATTTAGGGGCTTTGCCTAAGTTTTTCCATTTCCGCTCGCTACTTTGAGCTGCTTGTTGTTCACTGGCATGAAAAGGAGGGTTACACAATGTAATATGAAAAAGCTCTTTTGCATTTATTACCCCCTGAAAAATATGCTGCGACTGCTTTTGTAGCTTGACGGTAATTTTGCGATTATTAAATTGTACGATTTGTTTGGCTAATTTTACAGCGCTCGGATCTATATCTGAGCCTGTGACGCTCCAGTTATATTCATGGCTTGCTAGTAACGGGTAAATTATGTTCGCACCAGTACCTATATCCAGCACTTTAACTTGTCTGCCTTGAGGTATAACGCCTTGATTATCGTTTGCTAGTAAATCGGCTAAGTAGTGAATGTAATCAACGCGTCCTGGAATCGGTGGGCAAAGGTTGTGTTCAGGTATATCCCAAAAATCAACGTTATAGTACGCTTGCAAAAGTGCTTGATTAAGCGTTTTTACTGCTTTGTTATCACTAAAATCAATACTTTTAGTACCATTGGGAGTAAGCACGATATATGGTTTTAAAGTGGGCACTTGAATACTTAGGTAGTCTAAATCATAGCCTTCGTTATGGCGATTTCGAGGGTGTAGTTTTGATTTTAATGGTGTTGATTTCATAACAAATAATTAGCTTAACAAACAAAAAAGTTATTTTACCAGAGAAACACATTGACGTGTGATCTTGTTTAAATTACTGGTAGGATGAGTTGCGGTTCATAACAATGACAACAAGGAACTGAAATGGCGATCGTACAAGAATCAGTATTTATTAAACTAACTGAGCTACAAACATTACATTTGCGCCGCATAGCAGATAACAGCAAAGCCGCTGGGCCAGCTGTGTTGTTTATGCATGGTGCTGTTGAAAATGGCAAAATATTTTATACGCATTCAAATAAGGGTTTAGCACCTTTTTTAGCTGAGCAAGGATATGTGTGTTATGTGGCTGATCTACGAGGTCGTGGTGACAGCAAACCGGCTATCTCAAAGCATGCTCACTATGGCCAAACCGAAGCTATTATTGAAGATATTCCCGCTTTTATTGCTAAAATTACCGAGCGTGAAGGTAGACCACCAGCGTATTGGGTAGCCCATTCCTGGGGTGGTGTATTAATGAATAGTGTGTTTGCGCGTTTCCCACAGTATATCAATGATGTAAAAGCATGTGCTTACTTTGGTACTAAACGCTCGCTTTATAATCATCATCCACAAAAATACCTTCAAGGAAATTTGATTTGGTATTTTTTAGCGCCAATACTGGCTAAAAAACATGGTTATTTACCCGCCAAAAGACTCAAGTGGGGCAGTGATGATGAAACTAAAAAGTCGCATTATCAAAGTATGCAATGGGCTAAACGTAAACCATGGTTAGATAGCGACGACGGGTTTGATTACGCGCAAGCTGTGGCTGGCTTAAGTTTGCCACCGACCTTACACATAGGGGGGGTGAAAGACAAAGCGCTTGCACAACAAATTGATATTGAAAAATTTATTGCCGAGTCAGGTACTGGTATTCAACACCTGCAAATGTACGGGAAAAAACACGGCCATCAATATGATTACGATCATATTAATATGTTAACGCACGCTAGTGCTAAAGCAGATCAATTTAAGGATCTAGTGACGTGGTTTGAGCGTCATTCAGCAACGCCCTGAGTGGCGTTTCAAAACGTTTCCAGTGTTCTATTGCACGGTTATGTAGCGGTTTTCGTACAGCTGCTTTGCTAAGCGTGGTAACTGGTTTTTTTGATTTATAAAAGTCTAAACATTGTGCTTCAAATGCGGTACCTAAAAATGTAAATACGCTTTTTAACGTATCGCGCGGCTCGCTGATCAGTTGCTCATAATGAACATCTAAGATAGCCGAAGGTATTGCTTGTTGCCAATGCGTCATCAAACCTTGGTATAAATCATAGTAACGTTTAAATTCAGGTAATGAGCAAAAATAAGGTTCATTTTCTGCAAAGTAATTACTATAAACGGACCAAGCTGTGGCATTAAAATCGCGCTGCAAGTTAATAAACTTAGTATTTGGAAACAATAAATAGATAAGCCCTAACGATTGATAATTAGCGGGCAATTTGTTGATCATGAACGCGCGAATAGGTTTTGCTTGTTTTAACCGTGCGGTATAAAGAGCCCGCGCTTGCTCAATCAGTTGCGGTGTTAGTGCGCTGATACATTCAGGGTAGGACAACTTGGTTTGTTGTTCTATGAATGCAACAACTTGCGAGCTAATACAGCGATCTTCCCCAAGGCTTGCAAATTCACTATGTGAAGCTAACATTTGTTCTAATAATGTTGAGCCACTGCGTGGCATGCCAATAATAAAAACGGGCGTAACAGTACCAGTAAATCCAGGCTTGATAGTGGCAAATAAACTTTTTGGGTTATAACGCATAATACTTTGATAAAACGGCGTTAATTGTTCAGTGTTGAAGCTACTCAATTGCAGCTGCAATTTATTGGCTAGTTTATAATAATTTACAGCTTGTTCTATATCATTGAGTTGATCATAACTTTTTGCCAAGGCGTAATAACAAACCATTTTTAAACGTAAATTATTGGTTTGTGTGAGTAAATGATGCAAGTTACTGATGTAGTTATGCTGTTGATCAAAGCGGCCAAGTTGTACCAGTTCAAATAAAATATAAGCAGTGACCGGATATAAACCAATACTTAGTGCTTGTGCAAAGGTGGTATGTGCTTTATCTAATTCGCCATGGGTTAAATAATGTTGTGCGAGATAATAGTGTGGCTCTGGGTTATGACTAGCAATGCTTTTTGCATACTCCAGTACGGTTAATGCATCATTTGGCGAATTAACGCCATTAAATGCATCCGCTAACGCGTGCAGTGGCTCCAACATATTAGGTAGACGTTCACAGCTTCTTTGTAATAAATAAACTGCAGCATCAAAGCGCTCTAAGCGCAGTGCAATACGGCCCAAACCAAATAGCGCTTCGCCATTTTGGGGATCACTTTCAAGCAAGGTTTTATAGTGAAACTCCGCTTCTTGGAGTTTGTTTTCGGCAAGTAGTTGGTTAGCTTTTTTTAGCAACATACATCACTTTTTTTATTTTTTAATTACTATATTTATTATTTGGGTATAGCACGAAAAAGGCGAAATGTCTTGAGCATTTCGCCTTTCTTTTCAACGCTTAATTATGATTAAAACGTATAAGTTGCTTTGGCATAATAGAAGCCGCCGTTTATACCATATGGCGAAGTTTCATAGTATTTACCACCCCAGTTATTATTAGGTGCCACGGTAAAATCAAGTTTCTCTGCTTCTTGGTCGAGCAGGTTTTGTGCGCCGACTGAGAAACTAATCGAATCATTCAAAAAGTAAGTTACTTCAGCGTCGAGCGTAATTGCCGCATCAGCTGTTTTCGCTGTAGCATCATAATCTACATGCACACCTTGGTATTCACCAAAATAATTTGCACGAGTAAACATTGAGAAACTTTCCCATTGTTGTGACCAACTAAGCGTACCACGGTGATTTGGTAAGTCATTTTCTAAACGGCTTACTTTAAACACCCCAGTAATATCAGTTGAGCGAGTAACCTCAGTTTCATTCCAGTTGTAAGCTAAACTAAATGTTGAGCTACCACCGAGTAAATCTGTAGCATAGTTTGCTACAAAGTCTACACCTTGAGTTGTGGTATCAAAGTCATTAGTAAAGAAGCTTACTTGCGCTAAGCTTTGCACGTTTGGCACACCAGCGGCTTCAAGCGTATCTTTATCAGCTTGACTCAGCTCTATTTTATCAGATTGACTAATACGGTCATCAACTTGGATATTGTAATAATCAATGGTTAGAAATACTTCACCGATGGTGTATACCGCGCCAAAGGTATAACTTTGCGACTCTTCAGGCTCAAGCTCTGTACCGCCTAACTGTACCGCAATTGGATTGGTCGGTGGTAGTAAAGCAGAGTCGACCAATACGCCACTGCTTAGGTTTGTTTGCACGTTACTGACATTGGCTTGGCCAACGGTAGGCGCGCGAAAGCCTGAACTGATTGAACCACGAACATTTAAATCATCGGTTAAGTGATATTGAGCCATCAATTTATAGTTAACAGTAGAGCCAAACGTATCATAGTCTTCATAGCGTAGGGCTAAACCCATTAAGAACTCTTCAGTAAATGGGGCTTCAATATCGACATAAGCGGCGTAGTTGCGACGAGTATATTCACCAGCGTCAGATGGTTTAAAGCCAGGGAAACCATTTGAACCGATACCAAAACCTTGATCCGTTAGTGGGCCTGCTGTAAATGATGCTACATCGCCAGAGGTAACTGTAAATGTTTCCTCGTGCCATTCAAGGCCACCGGCTATGTTCACATCGTATGCTAGATCAAAATCAAAGCCTTTTGATAAATCAAAATTAAAGTTTTTCTCTAATTGTGAGTATTTACCTGGGCTAAAATCACGCGGGCTATCAGGGCCTAATGATGCATTAACAGTATCGTAAATAAAGTAACGAGATTCATTAAAGCCGACCGTACCGCTTAAATCGTAGTACGCACCTTCTAACATACCACCAGTGAACTCGCCTTTAGTACCTATCGTAAGCGAAGTATCTGTGATGTTGCCACCAAAGTTAGGTGTAAAACCACCAGGCAATGTTTGGTTAAAGGCAAAGCAATTTGCAGCACTTAGAGAATCTATAGCAGCTTGATCTGGTGCGCCATTGGCTTGCAGTTCGACAAGAGGACAGTTTATTTGCTGATCATATCCATCCAGTGAAGCGACTAACACTGTTGGAGTTGCATCATCCCACAGTTTTTGACCCGCTGGATTATCATCACCAGGGCGACGCATATTTGTACCATTAACATCACGAATTGTTCCGCCATAAACACCAGGACGAGTTGTTGGATTACGATAATAAAAACCACCGCGTACATCACGCTCTGAATAGTTACCAAACATGTAAAATTCGGAGTTTTTAGTCAGCTCAAGGCCGACATTACCAAAAATAGAGATATCGTCATCAACTTCTGGTGCGCCCCATATTTGTGTAATCGGGGCAATGTCAGGAACACCAGCCTCAATTAAGTTTGCTGCATCAAAACGTTGCACTGAACGACTAGTTGCGTCAGCCGTTTTGTATTGAAAACTTAAATTTGCGAAGCCATTGTCGGTAAATGGTAGACCAATGTTACCGGAAATCTGTGTTGTATCACCGTCGCCTTCATAGTACTGACCTTGGCGTACTTCGAAACTGCCGCCTTCTGAGGCATCTTTTAGTACAAAGTTGATAACCCCAGCAATCGCATCTGAGCCGTACTGAGCGGCTGCGCCATCTCTTAGTACTTCAACTTGTTTTAGAGCGATACTTGGAATAACTGAAATGTCCGCACCTTGTGCGCCATCGTTTATCCCGCCACCTAAAAAGGCAATAACAGAGGCACGATGACGACGTTTACCATTGAGTAATATCAATGTACTGTCAGAAGGTAAGCCACGTAAGTTAGCTGGACGAACCAAAGATGCTGCGTCACTAATAGGCATTGAATGCACGTTTAATGATGGAATTGAGCCTTTTAATAGCTCTAGCATATCCGTATTACCTGATTTACCAAGTTCTTCACCACCGATGATATCGATAGGTACCGGTGAATCACCAATAGAACGCGGTGCAGAGCGAGTACCCACTACGGCTATTTTTTCTACATTTTTATTTACTTTAGTTACTTCAGCTTGTTCATCTGCACCTAAGGCAGTCCCCGAAATAAATAAGCCTGCGGTGGTTGTCGTTAATGCAATTTTAACTGCATGATTTAATATGTTATTTCTAAATTTCATTCTAATTTCCCCAGTTAGAATTATTGTAATTTCGTAACTATATGATTTTTAAAAAGCCAAATAGTCTATTAAAGTTATACAACTTGTTAAATAATTGTGCAAGGTGTTAAATGATTTGGTTTTTTTTGGTTTTTCTATAGAGGAAATTAGAGGTTTACATACCTATATGAAAAGTAATGATATTTTGAAAAGGGAAATTAGAAATAAAGTAATAAGTGGGATTTTTTTATAAGTAAATGAAATAATAATTTTGTAAATAAATCTTTAGACTAAGTAAAATTCAATAAAGTTCAATAATTATTAATGATCAGTTTGTTCAGGATTTTGTTGTCGCCAAACTTTTAACGCTTCTCGGTATTCATCCCAAACACATGGGCAACAACTGCCACCACCGCAGCACTGATCAGCAGCCGGTCTGGTTGGTTTTGTGTCGTCAACTCGGTATGGTATATCGGCTGTGTTTTGCGGCATTTTATCCATTATTTACAGATTTAATAGCATGGGCTGTTTATTGGCCCGTGATTATACTTAATCATGGCTTTTTTGCTAGTTGAGAAATGATGTTGATCTGTTAATCGGTGATTGTATTAAATTATGCTTTGTGAAGTGTTAAGGCTATGTGAGAATAGCGTTATGCGACTATATAAAGTTATTCATCGTGCCCCAATTCGAGTGGCAAAAATTAGTACAAAACGCCAACAGTTGCGTTTTAAGCGCGCTATGGTAGCACTTAAAATTGCACTGGCGCAGGAAAAGCAAGAAACCAAAGAAATGCTCACAATTTATCGTCGCTACACCCAAGGAGATGTGAGTAAAGAGGATCTGCAAAAAGCGAATGCCCAGTTTGTTGATATTCTCAAAGGATTGGGTTTAGGTGTTTTTGCTGTTTTACCTTTTGCACCTGTGACTATTCCACTGGTTGTTAAGTTGGGTCAATGGGTTGGAGTTGATGTACTGCCAAGTTCATTTAATATAAATAAATCACTTAAAGATATTGACCAGCAGATCGCTGATGAAGAGCAGCAACACCACCACGCTGAAAAAACGGCAAAATCAGACGTAAAACCACCTGTAAAAAAATAATGCCATGCAGTTTAAAGGATAGTCTTTGTGCTATACCTTTTATGCTGAGTTATTGATATGCTTGATCATCATATAATTTTAAACGAGTCATTTAATGAGTACATTAATTCGTCATAGTTCTACGGGTATTCCTTTATCTTTTATTGTTAAAAATGACTTAGCTACATGGCAAGCACAGCAGCCAATTTTTTTACAAAACTGGCTAAATAGCTGTGATTTTGCAAAACAAGGTTTAGCCTTGGTGGTCAATCCACAAAGTGGAGCGCTAAGTCAGGTGTATTGTTTAGTTAATAGCGTTGATGACTTTTGGCTCGCGGGTGAATTAGCCAGCAAACTGCCAGCAGGAATTTACCAAGTTCAAGAGTGTGAACAACAATTAGAACAGATTGCTCTGGGTTTTATACTTGGTGGTTATGAATTTAGCGAATATAAAGCCAAAGGTGCTGTAAAAGCACAATTAGCAATAGCTGATGAAGCATTGTTTGCGCGTATTACACGCCAAGCCAATGCGATTAACTTAGTTAGAGATTTAGTTAATACGCCTGCCGCAGACATGATGCCACAGCACTTATCACAAGTGATGGCTGATTTAGCACACACTTACAATGGTCAATTCAATGAATGGATAGGGGATGAATTATTAGAACAAAACTATCCAACTATCCACATGGTAGGCCGCGCCAGTGAAAATAAACCGCGTTTACTTGATTTACACTGGGGCGCTGCAGATGCTCCTTTGATCACCTTAGTCGGCAAAGGTGTTTGTTTTGATTCTGGTGGTTTAGATCTTAAACCAAGCTCAGGTATGCGCAATATGAAAAAAGACATGGGCGGCGCAGCGCATGTAATTGGTTTAGCGCAGTTAATTATGGCGGCAAATTTACCAATTCGTTTACGCGTGTTGGTACCCGCTGTTGAGAATGCGGTATCGCGCAATGCATTTCGCCCTGGCGATGTAATTAAAACACGTAAAGGCATTATGGTCGAAATCGATAACACCGACGCAGAGGGGCGTTTAGTGTTATGTGATGCACTCACGGAAGCACAAAATGACAATCCTGAGTTGATCATTGATTTTGCAACCTTAACCGGTGCTTGTCGTATTGCGTTAGGCACTGAGTTACCAGGGTTTTTCTCAACTGAGCGTGATGTTGCCAATGGCATTATTGACGCCGGTATTGCAGTAAGCGACCCTGTTTGGCAATTACCGCTTTTTGAGCAATATAAAAGTTTATTAAAAAGTGATGTTGCTGATATGGCTAACTGTGCAAGTACCCCATTCGGCGGGGCAATTACTGCTGCACTTTATTTAAAAGAATTTGTAGAGCCAACCACACCATGGGTACATTTTGATGTAATGGCATGGAATATCCGCTCATTACCAGGTCGTCCAGTCGGTGGTGAAGCACTCGGTATTCGTGCCGTATTTAACTACTTACAAAGTCGTTTTAAATAAATTTATTGAGCTTTGTGAGGTTATGCCTCATAAAGCTCAAGCGGTAACCCATCAGGATCTGCAAAAAAGGTAAATTGTTTACCTGTGTATTCATCAGTTCGAATCTCTTCTACTGCCACACCTTGGCTTTGCAAATACACTTTACTTTGCTCAATATTGGCCACTTTAAATGCTAAATGTCGTAAACCTTGTGCTTCTGGGTAACTAGGTCGCTTTGGTGCATTATCAAATGAAAATAGCTCTATTTGGCTACCATCAGGCAAGGCTAAATCTAATTTGTATGAGTGGCGATGTTGGCGAAAATGCTCTGCAATTATGGGCAGCTGTAAGATCTGATGATAAAAATGTTTTGAGCGGGTGTAATCGCTGCATATAATTGCAGCGTGGTGAATTCCTAGCAATTGCATCATTTTTAGCTATCTGTGGTAAATGGCGCAGTATAGCTGCGCCATATTGAGTATGTTATTGATCACTACCTTTGCAAGCTGCTACTGCGGGGGCCACTAACTCTAAACCGGTTTTATCACACGGTGGTAGTGCTGCATCGCTAACGCTGATTGGCGTGACGCGTTCGCCCCATTTTATGTAACTAGCAGCCCAAGTTAATCCGGCACCAAATGCTGCAGACATGATATTAGCATGTGGTTTAATTAATCCTTGCTCAACAGCTTCGCATAATGCGATTGCAATAGTTGCTGCCGATGTATTGCCGTATTCGCCAATGTTAACCATTACTTTTTCATCTGGCACTTTTAAGCGATGTTGAATGGCTTGAATGATACGTAAATTTGCTTGGTGTGGCACAAGTACATCGATATCATCAAGGCTCAAATTTGCTTGTGTGAGCACATCGTCACAGGCTTCACTCATGCCCTTTACTGCGCGCTTAAAGATTTCGCGACCTTCAAATAATAAATCAGATGGCCCAATAGGCACATATTTATTTAAGTCACTACCAAAGTTAGTGATATGCAAGATATCACGGTCTTCGCTATCACAGCCTGTTTTTGTCGCGAGTAAACCCGCTGGCGTGTCTGCTGCTTCAAGTACTACGGCACCGGCGCCATCACCAAATAACACCGCACTGTCACGGCGATCCCAGTTTACATACCAGGTCATACGTTCAGCAGCAATTACTACAGCTTTTTTGATCATACCGGCTTGAATTTGTGCAGTCGCTGCTTGTATTGCATATAAAAAACCAGAGCAAGCTGCATTGGTGTCCATAGCGGCAGCGCCAACTGCACCAATGTTTTTTTGTACTAACGAAGCTGTGTTTGCCACCATAGTAGAGGGCGTACATGTTGCTAATAACACTAAGTCAATGTCTTTAGCATCAATGCCAGCACAGGCTATTGCATGTTTAGCTGCTACAGTGGCAAGCTCTGCAGTACTAACGTGGCTTACTCTACGGGCTTTTATACCAGTGCGGGATGTGATCCATTCATCATTGGTATCAACTAATTGGCTAATTTCATCGTTGCTAATACGCGCTGGTGGGATACATTTACCCCAACCCGTTATGTGTGCGTAGGTCATAGTGTGCTCTCTTTAAGTGGTCAGACATGTGTCATCTATGTTTGATTTATACCAAAAATCCAGTTCTAAGACTAGTTTATAACTTAGCTTACGTCGTAAATAGTGGTAATTAAACGTAATTTAGGCTAATGGTAGTAGAAAAATGAGGTAAACATGAAACAAAAATTAATTACTATCTTGGCTGCATTGGGTACGACGGTATATTCTGCGGCGAGTTTTGCAACACAAACTCAGGTTATTTACGCAGGATCAATGTTAGCAGGTGCTGAACAAATACTAGAAAAGCAACGCACTATTGTTATAGAAGACGCTATCATCACGCGCATCGAAAAAGGCTATGTGAGTGTTATTGATCTAGCATTGCCCGATGCAAAGATCATTGATTTAAAAAATCAATTTGTTATGCCTGGATTAATTGATATGCACGTACATGTTACATTTGAGCGTGACGCAAACGCAAACCCTCATCAATGGCTTACAGAGTATGAAGCGGACTATGCTCTGCGCTCAATTAAATATTTACAGCGTAGTCTTGATGCCGGTTTTACCTCGGTACGTGATTTAGGTAGCAGTTATAAAGTGATCTTTCCACTACAGCGTGCCGTTGAGCGTGGAGATATTCAAGGGCCACGTATTTTTGCTGCAGGAGATACAATTACCCCAACAGGCGGGCATGCTGATCTGCACGGTTACCGTAAAGATATTAGTGATGTGATAAGTGGAGGGTTAGGGGTGTGTGATGGTGCTGATGATTGTCGCCGCGCGGTTCGTGAAGTAATTAAATCAGGTGCTGATGTAATTAAAATTACCGCAACGGGTGGGGTGTTAAGTAATACCGCAGCGGGTGTCAATCAGCAGTTCACAGATCAAGAGTTGATGGCGATTGTTGATACTGCACATAACTTAGGGCGCAGCGTAACAGCCCATGCTCATGGTACATCAGGGATCAAAGCGGCATTACGTGCAGGTGTTGATTCAATTGAACATGGGTCTTACCTAGACAAAGAGACTGTAAAGTTATTTAAGCAATATAACGCTTATTTAGTGCCCACGTTATTGGCAGGCCAAACGGTCAGTCAAGAAGTACTCAGTAACCCAAATATGCCAACAGCTATTGCTGATAAAGTACGCACCGTTGTACCAAATGTTGCAGCTTCATTTAAGCTGGCATTAAAAAACAATGTTAATATTGCTTTTGGTACAGATTCTGGCGTATCACGCCATGGTAATAATGCTGATGAGTTTTTATGGTTAGTTAAATATGGCATGACTGAAAAGCAGGCTATTATGTCAGCAACAGTTAATGCCGCTAAGTTACTCGGCCAACAAGACCGACTAGGGCAGTTGAGTGTTGGTAAACAAGCAGATATCATCAGCGTTAATGGCTCTCCTCTTGATGATATAACGACATTGCAAAATGTACAATTTGTGATGAAAGCAGGGCAAATATATAAACACCAATTGTAGGATACAGTATGGGCAGCAAAATCAAGGCATCATTGTTTAATCATTTGATTGACGCTGAGCGCCAGTTATTAGATCCTGAGATCCGTCAATCTGAGCAGGCATTGGATGCTTTGCTCGATGATGATTTTATTGAAATTGCCGCTAATGGTACTGTATTTAATAAATATCAAGTATTAACGCGGTTACCTACCGAAGTCGTGCCGCAGTTTTACAATCAGCATTTTAAAGGCCGAATGCTTAGTGATGATATTGCCCAACTAAGTTATCAAGCGGCATATCGGCGCTCTGCGCGCGCTGAGTTTAACTATTCGTTACGGATGTCGCTGTGGCGATTAACCGAAGGCCAGTGGAAAATGGTGTTTCATCAAGGAACGCCGTGTGCTGTGTTTAGTATCTCTATGGATGATGATTAGGTTAACCTTCTTTAATTAGGCATTTTTTATTAGGTAGTTATGTATGGCGTTTTTAATGCGCACTGATCCTGCGATTAGCCGTTTACTGATGTTACGCAGTGGTGCAATTGCAATTCAACTATTGGCCGTTGTAGCAGTCTATTTTTTACTTGAGCACCAAATCCCTTTATTGCCTCTACTGGTAGTGATCTCCCTTGAAGCCGTATTCCAAATTTTAAGCGTGATTGCTTATCGTAATGTCAGTAAAGCGAAAGAACTTGGGATGTTAATGCAGCTTACGGCCGATGTGCTTTTTTTATCGGTATTGCTGTCTTTGAGTGGTGGTGCGACCAATGCATTTGTGTCGTTACTGTTGTTACCAATAATGATTGCTGCGGTGAGTGTCAGTGCTCGCGGCTTAGCTTATATTGCTGTATTAGCGATCACCGCCTATAGCGTGCTGCTATTTAAAATGCCTCAGCACAGCATGCATCATATGCAAATGACCAGTCACTTTGTGGGTATGTGGGTTAACTTTGTGATCAGTGCTAGCGTTATAGCATTCGTTATCGGCACTATGAACCGTGCACTGCATTCGCGAGAGCGCACAATTGCAACTGTGCGAGAAAAACAATTACGAGCAGAGCAGTTAGTCACGCTTGATGGTGCTGCGGCACAAATTACTCATCAATTAGCCAGCCCAATCGCCAATTTACAATTATTGTATGAAGAGCTTCTTGAAGAGCAGCCCGATAATGAGATTGTGAAAGACATGCAGCAGCCCTTGTTGCAATGCGCACAGCAGTTAAAACAGTTTCGTACCCTGTCATCTGAACTACGCACACAAACGGTTGCAGCGACTGTATCGTTAAACGCATTAGCTCAACAAATTAGCGATACAATGCTATTACAGTATCCCGATCAACAGCTTAATTGGCTAAATGCAGCGCCTGCTAGCTCGGTTACTAATGATGCTATGTTACTGCCAGCGATATTAAACTTGTTGCAAAATGCTGCTTTTGCCAATCAACAGGCACAGCAACAAACACTGGAATTGAACTGGCAACAGACTCCAGATAACCCTAAAACAGTGAGTTTAGTTATACGTGATTTTGGTAAAGGATTTAGCGCAGCACAATTGGCAGAGTTAGGGGGTCAGCTAATGCCTAGTGAAACGGGGATGGGGCTTGCAGTTATGCTTTCAAATGTAACATTTGAGCGTTTACAAGGCTCTTTAACATTATTTAATCACCCACAAGGTGGCGCGGTTGCCAAAGTACAATTAACCATTGATGAGCCACAAGTTGAGCCTGTATGAAGCTATTAATTATTGAAGATGATATTAATCTTGCCAATACGCTAGCGCGGCGCTTAACCAAACACGGTTTTGCATGTCAGCTGGCACATGATAAAGCCGAGGCTATTGGCATAGCTAAAAACTTCGCACCGACACATATTCTGTTAGATATGAAATTAGCTGACGATAACGGTTTAGCTCTTATCGCACCACTGAGAGCATTACTAACAGACGCACATATTGTATTATTAACAGGCTATGCCAGTATTGCCACAGCGGTAGAGGCTATGCGCCTAGGTGCAAATGATTATTTAACAAAACCCGTTGATATGCTCACGTTATTACGAGCCTTAACAGGCACATGCGAGCCAACTACTGAGTTAATTGCAGATGATATTGTAACTATGTCGCCAGAGCGTCTTGAGTGGGAACATATTCAGCAAGTGCTGCATACCAATCAAGGTAATATTTCAGCAACTGCTCGGCAACTTAATATGCATCGGCGGACTTTACAGCGTAAGCTACAAAAAAAACCAGTTCAGCAGTAAATCCTAGCGCAATAGTGAGCGTTATTGCGGATCACGGTTTCCGGTTTAGTAATGCTCAGTAAGTTTATTGTTGCCTTTTAGGCAATAAGTTTTACCCGGTCAACTAAGTAATACAGTCGCCTGTAGTCACTTTAAATGAAGCTCAGATTACTTTAGTGCATTTATATTTGGGCACCAGCCACGCATCATAGATAGTTTTGCAGTTTAGATAGTTGCTGCAATGGCGTTCATTAACTACAGTAAAAATATCATTGTATTTTTTGCAATCAGCATAAGTAGTCATTATGGATTTATCACAACTGGATTTTGTAGCCGTATTATTAGCTGCCATGTCTTCTTTTATGTTAGGAGGCGTTTGGTATTCACCTTGGTTGTTTCAACGAGCCTGGTTAGAAGGCTGTGGATTAACGGAGCTGGATTTAAAAGCAACAAATCCAAAATGGGTATTTGGTGGCGGTTTTGTTTTATCTTTATTTATCGCTTTTGGCTTATCACTGTTTTTAGGACCACATCCACATTTAGGGGTTGCGGTAGGCGTTGGCTTTGCGGTTGGACTATGTTGGGTAAGCAGTGCCTTAGGAATGAGCTATATTTATGAACAACGACCACTAAAGCTGTTTTTAATCAATAGCGGTTACCATATTTTACAGTTTACTTTAATGGGCTTAATCTTTGGACTTTGGCCATAAGCTGTTAATCTATTCGCGTGTTTGTAGTAAAAGTAACAAAATAATGGCAAAACCAAATAAAAAAGGCCCTACTAAAACGGTCGATATTTTTTGTAGTCAATGTAAAGCTCCTCTATTCAAATATCGTAAAGGCGGCAAAGGGGCATTGGTTAAATGTTTTATCGAACGGATCAGTCAAGATTTCACCACAATTCCTTGCGTATGCCCCAACTGCTCACGCCCTTTTGCTCGAGAAGCAATTATTCGAGGCGCACCCGCGTATAAAATGATCGGCGGCAAAGTTACGTTTAAGTAGTCATTTAATTTGAGCGTATATTCATATTTTATTGATTTAATCATTTTTTAGTCTGATTGTTCCTGTATCTGATTTAACTATAAATAAACTGTAACTCTTTAATTTAATACGACTTTAAATAGTAATTGCACAGTTTTTTTATGATATTGATGGTATCCGAGGTTGGTCTACTTCGGAAATTGAAACAATAGGAGCTGCATTTTTGAGAGGTTTTAAGAAGTACAGCGCAAAGGTACACGGAGCTGCGTATGCAATTGAGCATCGTCTAGATTCATTTTCTATAGATGCACTCGGAGCTTCTTACGAAGTTGGATATGGGGTAATGTATCTGCAAGGAACAAAGAAAACATACTCTAGCTATGTCGCGTTTTGTAAATAGTTTTAGAATCAATAAGGAATAAAAATGATTAAAAAAGTAATTTTTATTTTTATTATATTTCAATTTTTATTGGTGATTAGTTTAAATCACCACTATGGGATAGCCATAGCGTTAACCACTTGTATTTTTTATATTTTCCGTTCTAAATCCAATTTCTTTTCTTTGAGCTTTCTTTTTGAAGATGTAAAAGAAAATGCATTTACTTTACTATGTGTGTTTTCAATAGTTGCATTGACAATTTGCCAAATCTCTTATAGTGCAAATGATTGGGGGTTGTTGACAATAATAGTACCATTGTCGTTATTGTTTTATTTCTTCCTTACACTTTTTAGTTATACTGCTGATTGTATATATAAAATATTCGGAAAGTTTTTTAGAAGGAAGTAAGTGCTCGTAAAGTAAAATAGGAAAGGCACAAATTTTTCGATAGTGCATCAAGGAAATATAATGTCAAAATATAGATTTTTAACTTTATTATTTTTAATAGTTAATTCACAGGTATGCTTTTCAAATGCGATTGAAAAACCACCTAAAGCTATTGAAGCCGTAGTATATACTATTTGCGATTTGGTATATTGCAATACGAGTGTTGTTTTAAGAAATAATACGGCATTTGAAATTAAAGTAATTTCAAATTATTTCGATGAAACTCATTTTACTGAGCATGCTTTTAAGTTTTATAGAGCAAAAGACGTGTATGCAACGAGTAACCCGTTTGACAACCCATTATCGTTTAAAAATGTAGAGTTTTCGCCACTTGAAGGAGATGTAATATTTAAACCTCTTGAAGTCAAAACTTACACTACGCTAATAAAAAGAGATAGATTGAATTTTGAAAAAGGCATTGAGTACGTTGTTTTTTCGGTAGTTATGGATGCGCAATATGTGATAGATAAAAAAAAGTCAAGATTCATTTCATTGCTTAGTAAGTTAGGAATAGTTGATGATTTACTTACCTTGCCTGATGATTAAACTAACAGAAAAGTAAACAGAGTCACCCTTTAGTAATAAAGTGAATAGGGTCAGGTCTTACTTTTTGTCTTTATGTAATTAGTGGCAAAAAACAAGATCTGACCCCGATAGTTATATGACCCCGATAGTTATAAACCAGAGGAGAAATCATGGTGGTCGCGATAGGTCCGACGATTCTAGCTATTGCAAGTGTTGTTAGTACTAGTAATTTGCATGTTAGCTGTGGAGAAAGCGTTCTAAATAACCAGCATAAGCTAATGGTAATGAAGAAATTAAATGACGCAAGGGGCAAATTCCATTTTAAATGTGGTGATACAATATTTGTAGAAGAGCCTTCGAATACTGATGGCATTTGCTACAAAAAACATTATGGCGTGGTTGGCGGATATAAAGTTGAGCCCTATGTTGCCACATTGGAAGTCGCTGTGACTAATCAAAGTTGTAACTTTGATGGAGCCATCCGTTTAGAGCCTACCGTTGCTATAGAAGATTATGGGGTTATCTGGAGGTTTATGGAAGAGTTGAGAAATAACAAAGAGAACGCCATTAAAAAAAGGGTGAATATGTTTGACTGGTTTTTTGACAGTCAATTAAATAAATTCACCAGTATTCCTGGCGCTGTTTCAATTAGTCCAGTAGTAACAGGCTTATTTGAAAAGAATGCATACTCTATAAAAGTTTATATAAATTCTCAATTGTGGAAAGCTAATATTCATTTGAAAGATAATAAAGTTGAAGTTACCTCCATATATTCAGTAGAGTAAAAAATAATGGGGTCAGGTCTCAGGGTAAGATCACGAACTTTATCTTGACTTAAAAGTATGATCTTATACTCCTTTTTAAGGAGCCCCCATGCCTGAGATTCAACTATTCAACTATTTAAATATTTCGAATCAATTGATGACCCTCGCCAGCAGGGGAAAGTTGTCAATAAACTACTTGATATCATATTCTTAGCTGTCAGCGCTGTCATATCTGGGTGCCAAGGCTGGGAAGATATTGAAGATTTTGGCCATGATAGATTAGATTGGCTCAGGAAGTACGTTCCTCTTTAGCAAGGTATCCCTCGCCATGACACAATCGCTCGTGTGATGAGTCGCATTGATATGACGCAGTTTCAAGATTCTTTTTCTTCTTGGATGAAAGACTGTTCTAAATTAACTATGCCACTACAGTGGTGGGTTTAGTCGTGTTAAAGTTGAAACAAGACCTTTGTTCAAGTGAATATGA
Source organism: Pseudoalteromonas sp. SR44-8 (assembly GCF_014163635.1). Classification (NCBI taxonomy): domain Bacteria; kingdom Pseudomonadati; phylum Pseudomonadota; class Gammaproteobacteria; order Alteromonadales; family Pseudoalteromonadaceae; genus Pseudoalteromonas; species Pseudoalteromonas sp. SR44-8. The sequence goes on along the minus strand of NZ_JACJDS010000004.1, from coordinate 192 downwards.
TGATAACTTACTACCAGACAACAATTAGTTTTAATAGCATTGAATTTATACCGTATATATTTTTAATAATAATGAGTCTAGTTTTTATTGGGCGGCTAAAAGTATTATATGACTTATATGTTAAATCTTTTATTTAAGTTTAACTTCTTCGTATTATTTATTATATTTATTATTTATAATATGGTTTCTATA
>NZ_JACJDS010000049.1:35152-38198 GCF_014163635.1 Pseudoalteromonas sp. SR44-8 | reverse complement strand
CTGAGCTAATTATCGATTTAACGTGAGGTTTTATATGTGGTGGGTGATACTGGACTTGAACCAGTGATCCTCGCCATTATTTGTGAAGGGTGGCGATGCTCTTTCTTTTCAGCTGAGCTAATTATCGATTTAACGTGAGGTTTTATATGTGGTGGGTGATACTGGACTTGAACCAGTGACCCTCGCCATTATTTGTGAAGGGTGGCGATGCTCTTTCTTTTCAGCTGAGCTAATTATCGATTTAACGTGAGGTTTTATATGTGGTGGGTGATACTGGACTTGAACCAGTGATCCTCGCCATTATTTGTGAAGGGTGGCGATGCTCTTTCTTTTCAGCTGAGCTAATTATTGATTTAACGTGAGGTTTTATATGTGGTGGGTGATACTGGACTTGAACCAGTGACCCTCGCCTTGTAAGGGCGATGCTCTCCCAACTGAGCTAATCACCCACATATAATTTTGATTAAATGGTGGGTCGTACTGGACTTGAACCAGTGACCCTCGCCTTGTAAGGGCGATGCTCTCCCAACTGAGCTAACGACCCCAAATAATCAATTACTAACTTTACGATAACCATTTTATAAATGGTGGGTCGTACTGGACTTGAACCAGTGACCCTCGCCTTGTAAGGGCGATGCTCTCCCAACTGAGCTAACGACCCGTAAAGTTTTATATCTAAATGGTGGGTGATACTGGACTTGAACCAGTGACCCTCGCCTTGTAAGGGCGATGCTCTCCCAACTGAGCTAATCACCCATCTAGATATCATGTAATATGCACCATTCTAAGAATGGTGGGTCGTACTGGACTTGAACCAGTGACCCTCGCCTTGTAAGGGCGATGCTCTCCCAACTGAGCTAACGACCCATATTACAAATTTAAAACGCTACTATTAAAATAAATAGTACTGGATTTTAACCAGCGAACCTCGCCGTTAGTTGTAAATAGCGGTGATGCTCTCTTTTCTTTTAACTGAGCTTGTGACCCATATTACAAATTTAAAACATGCAACTACTAATATAATAACAGGTTTTATATGTGGTGGGTGATACTGGACTTGAACCAGTGACCCTCGCCTTGTAAGGGCGATGCTCTCCCAACTGAGCTAATCACCCACATATAAATTAAAACGCTACTATTAAAATAAATAGTACTGGACTTTAACCAGTGAACCTCGCCGTTACTTGTAAATAGCGGTGATGCTCTCTTTTCTTAGAACTGAGCTAATCACCCACATCTAAACAACAACTCATTGCTGCGTTGTTGTGGGGCGCTATTATAGATAGAGTTGTAAATGTGTCAACACTTGAATGAGGAAAAATGTTTTAGATGCAGGTTTTATAATCAATGAAGTAAGATTGAGATTGTTTTATAGCCAATTTACTTACATTCAATCTATATGTGCAATCAATTTACTCATTATTTAATGCAATACTTTAATAGCTAGTGGTGCCTGTTAGTCAAAAGCGGATTTGTTTTTTAATCATGAGGGAGGAAGGTTATAGTCAATCGCATTGAAAAATCCAAATACCGTTAGTTAAATACGATTGATATAAAACACCGACTGTAACTAATGGAGCCTCTGTGATCATATAAATAACTGACAATAGAGTAGGGGCGTTGCAGTTAATTGCTAGTATGTTCATCTTAAATTCGTTTTACTTGGTGATGAAAACGTTGTTGTGAAAAACAAGAAAAGACTCCGACTTTATTTTGCATATAAATGTATACCTTATTGTTTTGATGTTTTAGAATATATTTCACCTCAGTTAATCTAGATTGTGCGCCTTTCAGTCCTAATTTTTGTTTTGAAACAGCTCCCTTGCATGTATTTTGAGCGCCGCGGTTTATTCATTATTCAGTTTGTTGAAAATTAAACCGTTTAAAGAAAGTTACTGAAAAAAATGTTGACATTATTTTGGTGGCTGCATAGAATGCGCCCCGCACTCAGCGATACACAGCACGGTTTAACTGCGCAAGTGTTTAGCAAAATAAATTGGGGCTATAGCTCAGCTGGGAGAGCGCTTCGCTGGCAGTGAAGAGGTCTGCGGTTCGATCCCGCATAGCTCCACCAATTTATTAAAGTGTTTGTCCTAGGGTAGCAGTTTTCTGTGTCCCCATCGTCTAGAGGCCTAGGACACCGCCCTTTCACGGCGGTAACAGGGGTTCGAATCCCCTTGGGGACGCCACTTAACTTTTATAAGTTAAAGGCGGGTTAACCGAGAAAATAGCGAACAAATTAAGCTCGAGTCTTAATTTGTATTAATCGCAATTACCTTAAAAACTCATGATGTGAGTCTAACTAATCAATTGTCCTAGTGATACATTTATGTGTCCCCATCGTCTAGAGGCCTAGGACACCGCCCTTTCACGGCGGTAACAGGGGTTCGAATCCCCTTGGGGACGCCACTTACTATTTCTATAGTAGGTATAGTGTTATTAAGATAGCTCGCCTGAAACGAGTTAAACCATTCAGTTGTCCTAGTGACACATTTATGTGTCCCCATCGTCTAGAGGCCTAGGACACCGCCCTTTCACGGCGGTAACAGGGGTTCGAATCCCCTTGGGGACGCCACTTACTTATTTTAAGTAATGTATAAAGCAGTGTGACACCGCACTCTCTATGCACGACGTTAACAAGAGTACTAATCTCTTGGGGACGCCACTTATTTATGTTAAATAAGGAAGTGCAGTGTTATGAAGCAGCTCGCCTGAAACGAGTTAAACCATTCAGTTGTCCTAGTGACACATATTCTGTGTCCCCATCGTCTAGAGGCCTAGGACACCGCCCTTTCACGGCGGTAACAGGGGTTCGAATCCCCTTGGGGACGCCACTTACTATTTTCATAGTCAGTGCAGTGTTATGAAGCAGCTCGCCTGAAACGAGTTAAACTATTCAGTCGTCCTAGTGACACATATTCTGTGTCCCCATCGTCTAGAGGCCTAGGACACCGCCCTTTCACGGCGGTAACAGGGGTTCGAATCCCCTTGGGGACGCCACTTACTTATTTTAAGTAATGTATAAAGCAGTGTGACACCGCACTCT
>NZ_JACJDS010000049.1:0-35052 GCF_014163635.1 Pseudoalteromonas sp. SR44-8 | reverse complement strand
GCCTGAAACGAGTTAAACCATTCAGTTGTCCTAGTGACACATATTCTGTGTCCCCATCGTCTAGAGGCCTAGGACACCGCCCTTTCACGGCGGTAACAGGGGTTCGAATCCCCTTGGGGACGCCATTTACTTTTTTTAAGTAATGTGTAAGGAAGTGTGACACCGCACTCTCTATACACAACGTTAACAAGAGTACTAATCTCTTGGGACGAAACTTACTATTTATTAGTAAGATGGCTTTTATTAAAAAGCGTGTAACATCAATTTAACTGCATTTCTATAGTTACTTCAGAATTATTCATCCAAGTTAAAATCTAAAAATTAAATCTTTTATATAATAATTCCTAAATTTTATTAGTATCTTTCTCTTTCTTATATTCAGCTTAAATAAACTTCATCTATGTTAGCGTACATATAAACGTCCAAATAAATAGGAGGTTATATGGCAAGTGGATGGGCACGAGATGGTGCAATTCAAGATCAAATTGATGCCAGCGTTAACGACGCAGTACAGTATGCAAGAAGCAATTTAATATCTGGTGCAAGTGCCGAGCTATGTGAAGAATGTGATGAACCAATACCACAAGCACGAAGACTCGCGTTACCTGGTGTTAAGTATTGTGTAAGTTGCCAAGCTGAACTAGAAGGTAAAGGCACGCTTTCTAAAGGGTTTAACCGACGTGGCAGTAAAGACAGTCAATTACGATAAAAAGGTGCATACAGCACCTTTTTTAATATCGTATCAGAGTTGAGCTTAAATAAATAAAAAGCGGATTAGCAAACCTATTACATATATTTGCTAAAATTTACTCATATTTTCTTTCTTCTGAATTAATTCAATTGAGTAGCCATCTGGATCTTTTACAAAAGCAATTTCTGTTGTGCCGCCTTTAACAGGTCCTGGCTCACGGCTAACATTACCGCCAGCGGCCTTGATATCAGCACAGGCTTTATAGATATCATCAAATTCAATCGCGATATGACCATAGGCATTGCCTAAATCATAGCTGTCGGTATCCCAGTTATAGGTCAGCTCAAGTACTGCTGTGTCTTTTTCATCGCCATAGCCTACGAAGGCTAGGGTATAGCGATACTCTTCGTTATCAGCACGGCGTAACTCTTTCATGCCGAGTACTTGAGTATAAAACGCAATTGATTTATCTAGATCAGCAACCCGTAACATGGTGTGTAGTAAACGCATTTAAATCCTCTTTAAAATTCATATAAATTTTTATAACGCAGCTAGTTTTAACTACTACTGCTGCGCAGTTAAAATATCAATAATCCGATTATAAATTATTTCTGTGAGCATCACAGTATCATCGCCATTAGTATTTATAAACTGCACAACGACTGTATCGATATCTTTATAATAACGAGCAATGCTTGAATACCCTAATACCCAACCTGTGTGCTCATATTTATAGAGTGATGCGTACAAAGCTTGCTCTTGTTCACTAAAAAATGTGCCATTATTTAATGCCACAATAAAGTCGCCCACATCTTGTGCTGTTGCCACATACCCTTGATCGAGTGCTTTAAAGTCATTCTCATAACCTACGTAGTAACCACTCATCAAATCTACTAAATTGATTTCATGTACAGATGAAAACGTATGCGTTAGGCCCAGTGGCGTTAAAATTACATCTTTAATATATTGGTTATGATCATAACCCAGCACGTTAGACATAATTTTTCGCAGCAACAAATAATTGGTATTAGAATAGCTGTAATCAGCATCAGGGCTAAAATCAGCGGGTTTATCGAGTACTAATGCAAGTGGGTCAGGGTAGGTGATTGACCAATCGAAATTATCAGTGTCTGTGTAATTGGGTATGCCACTTTTGTGTTTTACCATCATTCGTAGTGTTATTTTATCTGCGTTTTCAATGCGTCCAATTAATGATGGAAGATAATCAGCCAGTGTTTTATCTACATCAATACGTCCAGCGGCTGAAAGTTTGGTTAAAGCTGCTGCATCATATAACTTTCGAATGCTGCCAATTTTAAAAAGTGCACTAGGGTAAGCGGGGATTTTTTGATCTCGATTATGCCAACCGTTTGCAAAAAATTCAGGTTGCTGTCCTTGTCTATGAATATACACAATAATGCCATCGACTCCTTGTTCAATAGCCTCTTGTGTTTGTTCTTTGATCGTCGCCGGTAGCGGTTGCAAGTAATATAAAGCAAATTTCCAAGGGGCAAAAAAGTATATGCTCATGATGGTGACAATAAATGCAGCAATGCGCATTAAAGTAAGCGTTTTTTTGTTCTTAACTAGCATTATTACGCATCCGCTTCATTTATTTTTGTAGTGTCAGGGTCAGTTCTTTAATCTACTATACTTCGTATTATTTACTCTGTCTTATCTTTAAATTCTGACGTGATATTACCTAATACTAACATGAGCTTAGCACACCAAGTTCTATTAAAGTGGCCTAGAATTATAACGCACTAAACAGCAATATCGTGTGACATTGCTGTTTAGTTATAAGGAGTTCGACTGTATTAAAGTATATTTTTACTTTTGAACTTTGCCCTTAAGAACATAGATTTCACCATCAAAACTCCCTTGAATCGTCAAACCTTGTCCTGCTAACTCTTTAAGGTACTCTATATGTTCCTCTGTAATATGCTGTCCCGGCACCAAAAGAGGAATGCCTGGCGGATAGGGGGTAACTAAACCGGCACAAATACGGTTGTTACTTTTACCGATAGGCACAGATTCGCGCTCGCCATAAAAAGCATCACTTGGAATACAGGCTAAGTCTATAGCAGGTAAATTCTCCGGCAAGCGTGAACGTCGCGTCGATTTTGACAACTTCACCTTACCGCTATCCAGCTTTTTCAATGCATTGTATAAACGAATGATCTTTGAACGGGTGCCGCCAAGCGTAAGTAAAACTAAAATGGTACTGTGAGTATATTTTTCTATTTCTAGGCCAATTTCATCCAGTAGGAATTTATGAATATCCTTTAATGAATAAGGTAACTCGCTAATATCGATAAGGATCTTCAGTGGATCGTGGCCCATGTTATCGCCACTAAAGTGCGGAAATATTTCCATAAAGTCTTGCTTACCAAGCACTTTAATATGCTTGAGTGAGGCCATTTGTTGTTTAAATTCGTCCACATGGTTTAACAAGGCATTGAGTAATTTATAGCCTTCCATCTCCAATTGTTTTTGGCACACGTCAAGCGACGCAATAAGCTGATACTTAGGCGATGTACTGGCGTAGATACTGTAAATCTCGCGAAAGAAATCGGCATCGAAATCGGGATCGTTTACATGAATATAAGACGCTTGAGAAAACGCCGATACCACTTTATGCGCTGAATGAGTGACGTAGTCAGCGCCAGCATGGATTGCTGAATAATAACGCAAGCTTGGGTGGAAAAGGGAATAAGCAAACCAGGCCTCGTCGATAAACACTTTAATACCATGTTGATGGGCAAACTCGACCACTTGTTTCAGATCGCTAAGCAAACCATCGTAAGTACAACCCGTGAGCACCAGCAACTTCGCATCGGTATTTTGTTCTATCGCCTGTTTTATATCGGCCAACGATGGCGGCGCGAAGATGCCATATTTAGGATTTAAAATACTCGACAAATAAACAGGTAAACTCGCTGATTGCAAAATGCCATAGTGCACAGACTTATGGCAATTGCGGTCGATGATCACTTTATCGCCCTTACGCAGCAGTGTTTGCAAGATGATTTTATTTGAAGTTGATGAACCGTTAGTCACAAAATAGGTATGCTTTACTTCAAACGTCGCCGCTGCTGACTCTTGCGCACGGCCAATGGTATTGGTGCTATCTGACAATGAACCTAACGAATCGACTGAAACCGACAGATCGCCAACGAACACATTGCGACCATAAAACTGATAAAAATCTTTGATATAAGGGGAGTTTCTAAAGCTTGAACCGCCGCTGTGGCCGGGTGTATGCCACGAATCGTTTGCTTCGCCAACATAACGGCGATACGCCGTCCAAAATGGGGTTTCTGAGCGGTCATCAAAGTCGTTGATCATATAGCCTAAAATTGCTTCAGGATCAGAAATCACCTCATCTTTAAAGAAGAAAGACTCAATCTCCTCCGACTCATTAACGATTTCTAGCCCTTTCGTATCATCGCCAATAACATAAACGGGCAACTCAAGGCGGATCCCCTTTAACTGCTCGATAAAGCGACTATAAGTGCGTTCGCCAACCTTATTTTGCAAATCCCAGCTAAGTACCACGGCCTGAATATCGCCATCTTCCTCTACAATGTCCAACGCTTGTTTTAGCTCAAGACGCTCAATAATATCGATATGAATATCATCTCGCTCAAAATTTGGGATGGTTTTCGACAGATTAGTAGAAAGCTCTTGCAAGGTGGCGGGGTCTTGCTCAATTAACAAGATACGAAGTATAGGTAGCATAAGAATTCTCGCAATAAAATTTCATAATGCTCAACAGCATAACTAAAGGATTGAGACTTGTGAAATTAATACTCTGAAAATGTTCTAATAATTGCTAATACATTTGTACGTATAAAAAGATTTTATTCAAATTTAGTTAAAGGATATCGAAAAATGAGCCTGTGCTATTGATAGATTTTGGTATTTATCTAATCAGTCTTTTCTTTAAACTCACACAAGTCTTCAATAATACAGCTGCCACACTTTGGCTTACGCGCCACACAGGTATAACGTCCATGTAAAATGAGCCAGTGGTGCACGTCTACTTTAAATTCTTTGGGGATCACTTTTTCAAGTTTTTGTTCAACCGCAACCACGTCTTTACCCATAGCAAGCTTAGTACGGTTTGATACACGGAAAATATGCGTATCAACTGCAATTGTCGGCCAGCCAAAATATAATGAACGTAGATAGTCAAAGGTAAAACTTATAAGCTGCTTTTAGCCATAAGCGGACGTTAAGTGTTGTACTCGCGGTGCAAATAGAGATGTAATGAAAATTCACTCAATGTTTTAGCTCAATACGGACTACGTCTTCCCTAGTCGGTTATGGATATGAGCTAGTTTATTTCACCTAGATTTAATAAGTTAACTTAAATCCAACAGAAATTGATTACTTAGTATACCCGTCTCTAAAGAGACGGGGGAAGTCCTTTGAGTATTATTCATCAATCAAATAAACTTTTTAAGTGTTTATTCTGTGGCAAACTATTGATGTATTCTCTGTTTTGGTCTTCCGCTTCATAATATAAAGAACGAAGCAAAGGGCCAGGGAAATCATTCAGATTCTTTAGTAATGCTTTTGTAGGCAAATATTCATTTCCCTCTTCAATGCCTTCGATTAACAAAGGTTTATCGACATAATCTTCCAGAAGGTCTATTAAATTATCCCTACCAGAAAAACCGTAAACGTCTCCAATTAAAATGCTAGATTGCCAATCAAGATTGAGAAGGTATTTACTGCCTATATTGATTAATTTTATGCCATCAGTATTCAATGAAATCATGATGTATATTTTATGCTTATCATCTGAAAAGCTAGCTACTCCTTGCTCCCAATCTACCTCTTGGTTCCCAAGTTGATTAACAACACTTTGAAATAATTTATATGAACTCTCTTTACCATCAAATTCCTGCCAAAAGGTTGTTGCTATCCTCTTAGATATTTTTTCATCTGAAAAAATAATTAATGGTTTGATCTTATCTGCTTGTTGCCTAGCCTTTGAACTAAAAACCAGATCACTGTGCGATTTGTATCCGAGCGTTCGAGCTAAAGCATCATTTCTTTTAAAAGAAGATAGATTACTTTTTACGAGATTAGCACGGTTTAAAGCCCATACAATCTTTTCTGATTTTTCTTTAAATTGTTTGAGTTGAGAAGGGTATATTGGAAATTTAGGTGTATCTTGTCCCATCATTGTTAATCCTATGCACATGGCAGCCTTGTGTTTGTAAATATGATAAAGAAAACATATTTATGCTTCACTACGTTCCATTCGCGCTAGCACCAAAACCACCTGATAAGCTAACAAAAATATAATCGTCGTTGACCACATGGAAGGTCTAGGTGACGAACCTAAAATAACCATACAAGATATTTACTGTTATTACAAGGGGTTATTTGACAGGGTAAAAGAAAATCGTTCTATAGATTAGCTAGAAAGGTAACGTTCGCTATCGTATCGTAGCAGACAGAAATTACTCTGTTTTCTCTTTAAACTCGCACAAATCTTCAATAATACAGCTGCCACATTTAGGCTTACGGGCGGTACACACGTAGCGGCCGTGCAGAATTAGCCAGTGGTGTACGTCTACTTTAAATTCTTTGGGGATCACTTTTTCGAGTTTTTGTTCAACCGCAACCACGTCTTTACCCATGGCAAGCTTAGTACGGTTTGATACACGGAATATATGCGTATCTACAGCGATGGTGGGCCAGCCAAAATATAATGAACGTAGACTTTTGCAAGACTGCTTTAAGCGAGAAGCAGACGGTTGGGTAAACTCGTTTTTGGACAAAATCATGTTAGAGTATTTATTCGGTAACGCCTCCGATAAAACGCCAGCAACGCATTACGACAATATTTAATTAACCACCGTAAACACCGAAGTCAATTGAAACCTAGCATGCTAAGCGTTGATGGTCGTTCTGATGGCTTTGTGTACGCCCGACATGGGCATTGACTTATGAGGTGAAAGTCCTCTGTAGGAAGATCACCGTTTAAATAACATACTGTTATTAAACGATAACTACTAGCGAATGGCAAGGGCTAAATCGCGAGAGATAGTCTGGAGGAAGCCGCTAGCAAATCTGCGAGCTGATGAACAAAAACATCATATGAGGCGTAGGCTGAAGACGAGCTAGCACAAGATAGCGAAGTCATGTGATCTAACGGCCACCGTAAATGATGCAGTTGTGCAGAGAAAGTCGATGCACCTTATTCGGGGAGATCTGATAAACACGCATCCGCGCTAACGCTTGGAGATTACCAGTTAGGGACTGGTTGATCAACCCTTGGCGCTTTGGTTGCTGCGACCTACAGCGAGCGAAATAGCAGTAAACAAGCGTTAGTTTAGACGCGCTTTATCGAGTAATCGCTAGAGTGATTTATCAGAAGTCAGCAGACGGCATAGTAGCCAAACGCCCATCGTAATGGAGGGGACACGGTGAAGGCCCGAACATCTTAACCAGAGGAGATACTACAAATGAACTTGAATTCACATAGATCACCGTGTTGCGATAGTGATGAACAGCGTTCTACTGTGAATAATACCTCGAATGAATATAGCCAAACAGATCATGACCTGATGGCAAGGGTACTAAGCAACCACAATATTGGTGCAGCATGGCAACATGTTAAGCGCAATAAAGGGGCTGCGGGTATTGATAATATGAGTATTGAAGAGTTTAATCACTTCGCTAAGTTACATTGGCTGAGTATTAAACAACAATTACTTAACGGCACTTATCAACCCTTGCCAGTCAAACGCGTGATGATACCCAAACCCGATGGCGGTGAGCGAATGCTTGGGATCCCTTCTGTTATCGACAGAGTGATCCAACAAGCCATTGCTCAAGTGATCAGCCCTTACTTTGAGACTCAATTTTCACCACATAGTTATGGTTATCGTCCTCATAAAAGAGCCAGTCAAGCAGTGAACCATGTTCAATTTTGTGTTAAACAAGGTTATAAAACAGCGGTTGATATCGACTTGTCTAAGTTCTTTGATGAAGTAAACCATGACATGCTAATGAATCGTGTTGGTCGTAAAATCAAAGACAAAGCACTCATGCGCCTACTCGGTAAATACCTACGAGTGGGAGTAGCAGAGTGCGAAACAGGTCTGTGGTTTGAGTCAACCAAAGGAGTCCCTCAAGGTGGGCCATTATCCCCTTTACTTTCCAATATTTTACTCGATGAATTAGATAAGAAGCTAGCCTACAAACACCTTAAGTTTGCCCGTTACGCTGATGACATAATCATTTTAGTAAAAACGAAAAGCGAAGGACTAATAATCCAACGGGAAATTACTGCGTTCATCACTAAGCGATTAAAACTCAAAGTGAATGAATCGAAAAGTCGGGTCGGTCCAGTATCAGGCTCGAAATTTCTCGGGTTTACCTTCCGCTACGGTCAAGTGCAGATCCACGAACAGGCGCTAAAGAAATTTAAAGCAAATGTCAGGGAGCTCACTAACCGCAACTGGGGGATCTCAATGACCCTACAAATTCATAAACTCACACAGTATTTGCGCGGCTGGGGACACTACTACCTAATAGCCAACGCTTATCAGCTAACGGTGGATTTAGATCACTGGATCCGCCGTAGGATAAGAATGTGCTACTGGCGGCAATGGCGTAAACCTCGCACCAAAGTACGCAGTTTAATGAAATTGGGTGTTAGCGAACGACTCGCCATTGCATGTGGTATCACCAGTAAAGGCCCTTGTAGAAGCTCAAAAACAAAAGGAATTAACATTGCGATAGGCAATGACTATCTAGCGTCACAAGGTTTAGCGTCATTAAGAGATATTTGGATCAATATTCACTACGGGAGATGAACCGCCCATTGCGGACCCGCATGATGGGTGGTGTGGGGGCTGGAGGTTAGAGACCTCCGGCTACCCGATTAGGTATCCACTAACGATTTGCCCACCAATACTTCAACTGCTTGTACAACTCATTGCCATTAATACCTATACCGGCAATATTTGGCTTCAACTCGAATATTTCATTAGTTTCAGGTTTACTAGCGTCTTTGACAGTTTCAATTACATTACTCTCTAGCTGGTTTAATCGATTAAGTATCAATTCAATACCCGAATCAGCTGGCTGTATTCCTTTAATATAAGTAACTAACTGGCCTGAAGTTGGTGGGACTCCTGCTTGTGATAGGATGTTCATACATGCATTTTGTACTTCTGCACCCCATGTGTCAGTAAATGCCTGAGAGAGACAAATATCCCATAGTTCATGCTTTATTTGTTGAGAAAAGTCTGATAACAGGTCGACATCTGCTGGTGTGAGAAGGTACTCAAGATAGAAATCCTTGTGAAACGGCTTTTTCAAACTTACTAACATCTCAATAAGATCACCACAAATGAACCTAGTATTTTCTTCAGGCGAGTAATCCTCTAGCGCCCAGCGAAAGAAATCTTGAATTTGTTCGTAACTAGTAAATTGCTCAATGCCAATATCTTGATCTACCGATTCATTATCCAGTTGAAATCCATGATGATCTATGTACGAATAAGGAGTTAATATTTTAAGCTCCTCATTACTAAATAGGTATAATCGTTCACCTTTCGACCTATATATGTAGCTCATTCTACCGAACGCTGATGCATGCAATCTATCTTTAAGCATTATCGCATCATGCTCAAAATGTTCGATTACATTATCTACTGTCGCTCCCCTCGCAGTAGTTATATCTCTAGCAAGTCCAAAACCTGCTGGACTGCGCTTATCAACTTCACTTAGTTCTTCTGACGATATGTAGACTTTTTCTGGTACTTTCTCAAATAACTCACTTTGAGCTAATATCAACTTCATCACTTTAGGAAGAACATCCAGAACAACACCTTCGCCATCCCCTTTTAACTCAATGACTGCCGCTATTAACAACGACTCTAACGTTTTGTTCATTATTTTCTCCAGATGCCTAATAATTTTATAGTGCGCCCGTCACGCATCTTTTTGCCGATGTTACGCGCATATTAATAAATCTATTTTTAACAAATAACGTAACACAGTGCCAAATATAATATTTTTATTGACACTAAGGTATTCAGGAAAAGAAAATGCGCTCGTCGCTCATTTTCTTGAATATATGCGCATGCTACACAGTATGGAAATCAATTAACTCTTATTTTTAGCCAACCTCAATGTTTAGCTATCTCTGAAAATAGATCTTTAGAGTATTTACGTTAACACTTTTTGGGGCAGAAACGAGTTACGCCTCAATGTCCGTTCATAGCACAAAGCAGGCTTTGATTATTCCGTTTTATCTTTAAACTCACATAAGTCTTCAATAATACAGCTGCCACACTTTGGCTTACGCGCCACACAGGTATAACGTCCATGTAAAATGAGCCAGTGATGTACGTCTACTTTAAATTCTTTGGGGATCACTTTTTCAAGTTTTTGTTCAACCGCAACCACGTCTTTACCCATAGCAAGCTTAGTACGGTTTGATACACGGAATATATGCGTATCTACAGCAATGGTTGGCCAACTTAAATATAAGGAAGGCAGATTAACTAGCTTTCAAAATGTTGGTAGTTGAAATCCTAAAGAGCAAAGATCATGTGTTTGCATTAGGCATCATCGGAACTTTTAGTTACAAAGTTAATTTGGTAACTCATATTAACTGTGTTGTAGTTGATATAATTACAGCACGAGATAGGGAATTATGTATGAAAGAGGATATTGATGAGCTAAAAAGTGAATTTCAAGCAAAACTTCTATCTTGGAATAATATAAAAAGTAAAAAAATTAAAGTTACATTTATATTCATATTTTTCGGTTTGATTGGATTAAAGGTTTTTACTACTATCTTAACTGTTGATTGGCTTGCAGGGTTAATATGATGATCACTTTTCGCCCACTTAACAAACATGATTTTAACTATTCAAAAGTTATAGACTTTTTTTTCGAAGCTTTTCCAAAAGTTCACAGACTACCAGAATGGCTTGTTAAATACAGAATGAGGAATGGAAAAAATGGCTTTGATATTATTTATGATCATAATAAATGGGTTGGTTTTCTCTACACTAAAGAATATAAACAAATTATCTGTGTAAAGTTTTTTGCTATATCTGAATTGCTCCGCTCAAGTGGTTACGGAAGCAAAGTAATGGATTCTATGAATGAAAAGCATTCGAATAAAAGAATAGTACTCACTATTGAGGAGCTTGATGAAAAGACAGAAAACTATCAACAAAGAGTTAAGCGCAAAGCGTTTTATGAAAAAAATGGGTTCAGTTCTACCGGGTTTATCATAAAAGAGCCAGCTGAGCGGCAAGAAGTCCTTATACGTGGTGGAACTATATCTAAAGAAGAAATAGAAGCTATGTACAAGCATTTTTTAGGAAATTTATTGTTTTCTTTACTTAAAATCGAAGTACTAAAAATTGAATTAAGAATACCGTCATTTTAATGTAATTAGTTAGTCATTAGCAGTTAAATAATGCATGCAAAAAACCAACAGCAAAGATAAAAACTTAAAGTTTACTTATTGGCTCAAAAAAGAATAAACATTATTCAGTTTTATCCTTGAACTCACACAAATCTTCAATAATACAGCTGCCACATTTTGGTTTACGGGCAACACAGGTATAACGTCCGTGCAGTATGAGCCAGTGATGTACATCTACTTTAAATTCTTTGGGGATCACTTTTTCGAGCTTTTGCTCAACGGCTACCACGTCTTTACCCATGGCAAGCTTAGTACGGTTTGATACACGGAATATATGCGTATCTACCGCGATGGTAGGCCAACCGAATGATAATTATCGTAGATAGGTATTAAGACTTACATACGTATTCATGTTAATAGTTTGTTGAAAATAATTTCGCTACATCGCATATTGTTAAAACTTAATCGTTTAAGAGGCTTTATAAATGAAAAACCTTTCAATAATATTACTATTTTTAGGGCTGTGTGCCTGCACTAATATAAGTAAAAAAACTAAGACAACAAATATTTCCTCTAATTATGTTCCACAAGAATATGTGAAGTTAACGCATCCTCAGTGGAGTAAGAACGCAAGTTTTTATCAAATTAATACACGACAGTTCACACCTGAAGGAACATTTGCAGCCGCTGAGCACCAACTACCACGATTAAAAGAACTTGGCGTCGACATTCTTTGGTTAATGCCCATTCATCCGATTGGCAAAGAAAACAGAAAAGGGTCGCTGGGTAGCCCTTATTCAGTAAAAGATTACTACGGTGTTAATCCGGAGTTTGGTACCTTAGATGACTTAAAAAGCTTTGTTAACGCTGCTCACGAATTAGGTATGTACGTTATTTTAGATTGGGTAGCAAATCATAGTGCTTGGGATAATGAATTAAGACATAAGCATCCAAATTGGTATACAAAAAATTCGCAAGGTAACTTTCAACCCACACCGTGGTGGGATTGGTCAGACATAATCGACTTTGATTATAACGTACCAGAAATGCGTGAATACATGACTAATGCAATGAAGTATTGGGTCAAAGAAGTAAATATTGATGGCTATCGATGTGATGTGGCAGGTTTTGTTCCTCTCGATTTTTGGGAAAACGTTAGGGCGGAGCTAGACGCGATCAAGCCCGTTTTTATGTTAGCTGAATGGGAAATGCGTGATTTACATGCTAAAGCTTTTGATGCTACTTATGCATGGTCTTGGCAGGAAGCTATTCATGATATTTTAAGTGGTCACGCTGATTTAAATAGATTGTTTGTATACTATTCATGGAATGAGGGAGCGTATCCGAAAAATAGCTATCGGATGACGTATGTTTCAAATCACGATGCTAATTCATGGGAAGGAACCGTGTTTGAGCGTTATGGTAGCGAAGAAAAAGTAGCGACAGCAATCGTATTGTCTATTGTCGGTGAAGGTATGCCATTAATTTATAATGGACTTGAAGCTGGGAATATTAAGCGGCTTGAGTTTTTTGAAAAAGATCCTATCGAATGGAAAGAACATAAATTTAAGCCATTGATTCAGAAGCTCTTAGCTTTGCAGAAACAAAATAGTGCGTTGTGGCATGGTAAATATGGCGCGACAATGGAGCGTATTTATAATACTAATCCGACAGAGGTGTTTAGTTTTATCCGCGAAAATACCAAAGATAAAGTGTTTGTTATGATTAATTTTTCTGATAAAGAGCAAGATATTCAATTTATGGGTCCACAAACAGCTGGAGTATATACAGAGCTATTTAGCAAACAAAAGGCAACGCTTACTGAAGACGCAAGCCTTAAGTTGGCGCCTTGGGAGTATAGAGTTTATGTCCGGTAATGTTTAAAGGTTAAGCGTTTATTTGAGGTTTTCAAATTAAGATAATCATACGTAGGGCACATATCGTATGATTATCTTAATATTTCAATTAAAAATTAGTTACTCAGTCTTTTCTTTAAACTCACATAAATCTTCAATTATACAGCTGCCACACTTTGGCTTACGCGCCACACAGGTATAACGTCCATGTAAAATGAGCCAGTGATGTACATCTACTTTAAACTCTGCTGGTACAACTTTTAATAGCTTTTTTTCGACTTCAACAACGTTCTTACCCATAGCAAATTTAGTGCGGTTTGATACGCGGTCTATGTGGGTATCTACCGCGATTGTCGGCCAGCCGAAGGCGGTGTTGAGTACCACATTGGCAGTTTTACGGCCAACGCCGGGTAGGGCTTCTAGGGCTTCACGATTCTCAGGCACTTCGCTGTTGTGCTTATCAACTAAAATTTGGCACATTTTGTACACATTGGCAGCTTTAGAATTAAACAAACCGATGGTTTTAATGTAATCGCGAAGTTTATCGTGGCCTAAATCTAAAATTGCTTGCGGCGTATTGGCGACGGGAAAGAGCTTACGGGTGGCTTTATTTACCCCAACGTCAGTTGCTTGTGCTGATAGCGTTACCGCAACTAACAGTTCAAACGGGCTTGAATATTCAAGCTCGGTTTCTGGATGTGGGTTTTGCTCGCGCAAGCGAGAGAGTATTTCGTATCGTTTTTCTTTATTCATGCAACTTAAACGCACAGTAAATACTGTGCGCTTCCCCTTAAGTTAAACTGGTGACCCTTGCTCGTGGGCCTTTTTCGGCCACTGGTGGTGCTACTTGCTTTGCTTTTATTTGCGCATCAATGACATTTTTAGCAGCAATCAGTAAGCCCAAACCTAAAAATGCACCGGGTGGTAAAATAGCGAGCAAAAATTGATTATCAAAACTAAATACTTCAATGCGTAAAACCGATGCCCATGGGCCCAGTAGTAAATCGGCGCCATCAAATAAGGTACCTTGGCCAATAAGCTCACGCATTGCGCCAAGCACAACCAGTACTACCATAAAGCCAGAGCCCATCATTAAACCGTCAAACGCTGATAAATGAATCGGGTTCTTAGAGGCATACGCTTCAGCGCGGCCGATAATAGCGCAGTTAGTAACTATCAGTGGAATAAATATTCCCAGCGATTGATATAAGCCAAACGTATAGGCATTCATTAATAGCTGCACTATGGTTACAAAGCCTGCGATAAACATCACAAATACAGGAATACGGATATCTTTTGGCACAAAATTACGCACCGCAGAAATTGTGACGTTCGAGCCAACTAATACCAGCAGAGTGGCTAAACCGAGGCCCATCGCATTGGTTATCGTTGATGTTACGGCCAGTAGTGGGCACAAACCGAGTAATTGCACGAGGGCAGGGTTGTTTTTCCACATTCCTTCGTTAAACAGTTCTTTTAATTGGCTCATGGCTCACCTATTTGGCATGCGTTATCAGCACTAAATACCGCATCGAAATTGTTTTTTGAGAATAACACAGCGTGTTTTACTGAGCCAACCACGGCGCGTGGTGTAATGGTAGCGCCAGTGAATTGATCAAAGTCTCCGCCATCTTTTTTTACTGCCCAGCGAGTATCGTCGTCATCAAGTACAGTTTTATCTTTAAATGAGGTGATCCAAAGAGATTTTTTCATTTCTACTTTATCACCAAGACCAGGCGTTTCTTCGTGTTTAGTAACACGTACTCCGGCAACGTCCCCGTTTGCAAATACGGCAGTTAATAAACTAATATCGCCGCTATAACCTTTTGGCGTCACGTGGCGCATTACTAAAGCAACAGGTTGGCCACCCTTGCGAGCACGATAAACGGTTTGTGGTTTATTACCAAGTAGTGGATCATCAATGATGGCACAATCTTGATAAAGAGTATTATCGTAAAAATTAGGGGCGAGTACATCTTGCAGCTGTAATGAAAGTTGTTTGCGCTCTTGGTCTGCAATACTGTCAGCCGTGAGGTTATGGATAATACCAACAGCGCCGGTAGTGAGCAGGGCAAACAGGGCTAAAATAGCGCCATTTTTTGTCATTGATGAAATAATCATTTATTCACCCCATGGCCATAAGTACGTGGTTGAGTGTAATAGTCTATCAGTGGCACGGCCATATTGAGTAGTAACACAGCAAACGCCATGGCATCTGGGTAACCGCCAAAAGTACGGATCAAATAAACTAATAAACCAATCAATGCGCCGTAAATTAACCGGCCGCGATTAGTGGTAGCTGCCGAAACCGGATCCGTGGCTATGAAAAAGGCCCCTAACATGGTTGCGCCACTAAATAAATGAAATACCATACCAGGCTCAGTACCAGGTGCTGCGATATAACCAATTGCGCTGCACACAGCAATTGATGCAAGTACACCAACTGGGATATGCCAATTTATAACTTTGGCTTTAATAAGGTATAAGCCACCGATTAAAAAGCCAAGATTTACCCAGCCCCAACCTTGTCCTAACCAACTATTAAAAATAGCGGCTTGCATGCTTTCAGATACGGTTAAACCATGAGCGATATCAGTCTTGATGGTATCCAAAGGTGTGGCCATTGTTACGCCATCAACCCCAACTCTAAGTTGATCAACACTAAAACCTGCACTGGTAAAGCCATTAAAAATAACGCTAAGCTGTTGAGTAAGACTAATTGGGTTTGCCAGTAAGTCACTAACTGGCATCCAAGTGGTCATTTGCACAGGGAACGAAATAAGCAATAACACGTATGCAGCCATGGCAGGGTTAAATAAATTGAAACCAAGGCCACCATAGAGCTGTTTAACAATGACGATGGCAAAAAAGCTACCCATCACAATAACCCACCATGGGGCGAGTGGCGGAATACTTAATGCTAATAAGACCGCAGTAAGCCATGCACTGCCATCTCCAAGCGCAGGCCATACAGGGCGCTTGCGAATAAGCATAATAATGGCTTCACTGATACTAACCGTGACTAACGCTAAAATTAGCTGGATCAATACACCCGTACCAAAAAAATACAGTTGTGCGATAAGTCCAGGAATACAGGCTAAGATCACTGTTTGCATCAACCTGCTAAGTGATTTATGACTGTGGCTATGCGGCGAACTGGCCATCGTTAGCTTCATTACTTATCACTTCCTTCTTGTTGTAATTTTTTAGCCTTTGCACGGGCAATCGCAGCGGCAATAGCGGCCTTTTTCTTATCTTGTGCGGTCTGTTCTGGTTTATCTTCAGCGATTTCAGCTTCGTTTATCGCTGTAGCCGAAGTTTCATTTTCAGCATCGTCGTTTTCTTCGCTAGCCGCTTGTTCAGCTTTTGCAGCCTTTTTCGCTTTCGCGCGGGCAATAGCGGCAGCGACAGCGGCTTTTTTATCATCGGCAGGTGAGGCTGTAGCGACTTCACTTTCAGAATTGTCGTTTTCTACGCTTGCTGCTTGTGCTGCCTTTTTCGCTTTTGCACGAGCAATAGCAGCAGCGACAGCGGCTTTTTTATCATCAGTAGGTGAGGCTGTAGTGATTTCACTTTCAGAATTGTCGTTTTCTACGCTAGCCGCTTGTTCAGCTTTTGCAGCCTTTTTCGCTTTAGCGCGGGCAATGGCGGCAGCGACAGCGGCTTTTTTATCATCGGTAGGTGAGGCTGTAGCGACTTCACTTTCAGAGTTGTCGTTTTCTACGCTTGCTGCTTGTGCTGCCTTTTTCGCTTTTGCACGAGCAATAGCAGCAGCGACAGCGGCTTTTTTATCATCGGCAGGTGAGGCTGTAGCGACTTCACTTTCAGAACTGTCGTTATCTACGCTTGCTGCTGGTTCAGCCTGTGCTGCCTTTTTTGCTTTAGCACGGGCAATTGCAGCGGCTACAGCGGCTTTTTTATCATCAGTAGGTGCAGCAGTCGTGTTATCGCTTTCATCTTCTGATGCCGCCGCTTTTTTCGCTTTAGCGCGGGCAATCGCAGCGGCCACGGCTGACTTTTTATCATCCGGATCAGCAGCTGTACTGCTTGCGGCTTTTTGCTCTTTGTATTTGCGAGCTTGCTCTTTGCGCGCTGCGCGCTCTAATGCTACGTCACTGTTATCTGGTTCAAGCGTTGCTTCTTGATTTTGTTTTTTAGCTTTGGCGCGAGCAATTGCAGCGGCCACAGCTGATTTGTCGTCATCTTTTGCTGGTTTGTTTTTAACGCGTGCTAGAGCATCGGCAATTTTTTGTTTTTCGTCAGCCGATTTTTCAGCAGCTGGTTTGCGTTTATGGCGATTTTGTCGTGCTTCTTGCTCCCGCTCTAGGCGTTGTTTTCGAAGTTCAAAGCGCTCTTTCGCACGTTCAGCTTTAACTTGCTCAGCTTGCTGTTCTTTTATTTCAACTTTAGCCACACGGTAATACTGCACCAGCGGAATTTCACTTGGGCACACATACGCGCAAGCACCGCATTCAATACAATCAAACAGGTTATGCTCTTTCAGTTTGTCGTATTCTTTTGATTTAGCAAACCATTGTAATTGCTGAGGCAACAGTGAAGCAGGGCAGGCATCAGCACAAGCACTACAACGAATACAGGCTTTTTCAGGGCCGGGCTCTGCCAGCTCATCATGATCTGGGGCTAAAATACAGTTAGTGGTTTTTACCACGCCGATACGCACCGTTGGCAAAGTAAAGCCCATCATAGGGCCGCCCATTACAACGCGTTGCTGTGGCACTGGTGAAAAGCCTTGGCAATCAAGTAGATGTTTTATTTCAGTGCCTAATAAAGCCCATACATTACCCGGATTATGAATTGTATTACCTGTTACCGTAATAACACGTTCAATTAGTGGCTTACCTTCATAGACAGCTTGATGAACAGCAAATAAAGTGCCGACGTTTTGTACTAACACACCGATATCTGCTGGAATTCCCCCACTAGGGACTTCTTTATTGGTAAGTAGCTTAATTAATTGCTTTTCACCACCAGAAGGATAAACAGTAGGAACTGTTTGAATGATTATTTTGTCATTATACTCAGCCGCTGCCTGCATGGCTGCGATGGCCTCTGGTTTGTTATCTTCTATACCAACGATAGTAAGTGTTGGTGTAAGCAATTGCTGCATGATCTCTATGCCAGCAATAATGCCTGCAGCATGCTCACGCATTAGTACATCATCAGCAGTAATATAGGGCTCACATTCCACTGCATTAACAATAAAATACTCAATTGCTTTGCGACTATCTGCTTTAATATAAGTTGGGAATCCTGCACCGCCCATACCGGCAATACCACGGTCATGAATTATATCGATAAGTTGCTCGTGAGAAAGCTGGCTTGGTGTTGTCACCGGTGCTAACGCACACCAGCTATCTTGGCCATCGGGCTCAATAATTACACACAATTCAGGCAATGCCGATGGATGCGCAGACGGCATTTGGCAAATATCAGTAATAGTACCAGAAGTGGGGGCGTGTATTGGCACCGACCAATTCGCAACAGGCTTTGTAAGTGCTTGCCCTTTAAGTACCTGTTGGCCTCTTTCGACGATCAGTTGACCGTTAGCACCAATATGTTGTTTTAATGGCACAACGAGTTTGTCAGGCAAAGGTAAACGGGCGATTGCTTGACTGTTGGAAATTGTTTTTTGTCCCGGTGGATGAATGCCACCTGGAAACGGCCACACTTTACCTTGTTTTATCTGTGCGATTAGCTTTTCCATAGGGAGCCCTTAATCAATCTGTGTTACTGGGATTGCATCTAGTTGCCATTTCCACGTTTGCTTAGTGGTTTCTACAGGCAGCATATCAATACAGTCAACAGGACAAGGTTCAACACATAAGTCACAACCCGTACATTCATCAATTAAAACAGTATGCATTTGGCGCGTGGCACCAACAATAGCATCGACAGGACAAGCTTGAATACATTTGGTACAACCAATACATTCATCTTCACGTATATAGGCAACGGTTTTTATCGGTTCAGCTTGTTCGCCACCGGCAAGCGGTTTAGCTTCAACACCCATTAAGTCAGCTAATTTTTTTACTGTCGCATCGCCACCTGGTGGACATTTATTAATCTCATCGCCATTAGCGATGGCTTCTGCATAAGGGCGACAACCCGGATAGCCACACTGGCCGCACTGTGTTTGCGGTAATATAGTATCGATCTGTTCAACAATCGGATTACTTTGCACTCGATAGCGCACAGCAGCAAATCCTAAGATCAAACCAAAAATGAGTGCTAGGGTTCCCAGCGCAATCAAGGCATAAAACAAGGTCATGTTAAAACTTCACTAATCCTGTAAAGCCCATAAAGGCCATCGACATTAAGCCTGCGGTGATCATCGCAATCGATGCGCCTTTAAAGGGGGTAGGTACGTCAGCAGCGGTTAAGCGTTCACGAAGAGCTGCAAATAATACCAGTACCATAGAAAAACCAACAGCAGCGCCAAAGCCATATACTGCAGATTGTAAAAACGTATGATCCTCTTTGACATTTAGTAACGCAACACCTAAGACCGCACAGTTTGTGGTGATCAAAGGTAAAAATATACCGAGTAAGCGATACAGCGTAGGGCTGGTTTTTCTGACTACCATTTCGGTAAACTGAACCACCACCGCAATCACTAAAATAAAGCTTAGAGTACGTAAATACGTGATATCAAGTGGGATCAAAATATATTGATTAACTAGATAGCTTGTTACAGAGGCAAGTGTTAACACAAAAGTGGTCGCAAGTGACATGCCTATAGCTGTATCCAGTTTGCCAGATACACCCATAAACGGGCATAGACCTAAAAATTGTACTAACACAAAGTTATTAACCAGTACTGTGCCGATCAACAGCAATACATATTCTGTCATGTTCGCCTCAAGCTATAATAAACGCCGACATTATCCTTTTTTATTGGCTGTTTAACAACACGTAGAAGGTAAATAAACGGCTCATTTAATAATGATAGTGAATTGCATTTAGAATTTTATAGCATGATAAATAAAGATTAACTGTTCATTAACCTAGTTACTGACATTTGGAATGATAAAGCAGATCAGGGGAGGAGGAAATAAACTACTAGAAAACTAAAAAGGTGCTCAAAGCACCTTTTAGATTGATTAAATATCTTTTGGCTTTTCGATGTAATAACCTTGCACACCATCAAGACATAAAGTTTCAATAATGTGTTTTTCTTCTTGGCTTTCAACACCCTCAGCAAAAACACTAACACCAATTCGATGCGCGAGGTCGACCATTAAACGCATAAAGTATTGGTTATTTTTATCTTCTTCAAGGCCGCGAGTATAGCTTGCATCCATTTTGATAAAGTCAGGTTTTAAATCGCGGAAAAACTTAAACGAGGTTAAACCAACACCAAATCGTTCTACCGTGATCCGAGCACCAACACGGTGGATCATATCTATAAAGCGTTTACTGGCTTTAATATTTTGCTGTAAGCCAAATTCACTCACTTCGAATACCAGTTTTGAGGCAATATTTGTGTCTTTTAATAAACGTCGCTCTAGCCAAATTACGAACTGATCATTGTGTGCGCTTGAGGCGGTAACATTCAAACCAAAGAATTTTTCAGAGAAATTACGGCTCTTAATTTTTTCCAGTGATGAATTAATGATTAACTGATCAATTTCCATCGCCATATCAAGCTTTTCAGCCATAGCTAAAAATGAAGCGGTAGGCAATACTTGGTTTTCTGTTGTTTTAAAGCGCACTTGAATTTCAGCGTAGGCCTTCATGCTTTTACCAATTGGCATAATATTTTGCATTACCAGATGTACACGCTCAGCTTCAATTACTTCATTAATCACTTTACGCCAGTTTTGATTGCCAAATCCTGCACTTACATTATTAACTAAATCAGTTTCGCGTTGTATATGCCAGGCGTTAGCTTGTTTTGATTGGGCCATGCTCATAGCATTGTCTACTATCGAAAGTAGCTCACCTAAGGGTTTGCCTTTTTCATAAGCGACGATCCCAGTATTTGCTACTGAGCTTAATTCTTGGTTTTGCTGATATTGAGTAAATCGAGATTGTAAGTTATCACCAAAACGTTCAGATTCCTTGAGAGGAGTGTTAGGAAGCACAATCGCGAAATCTGAGCTATTCAAACGAAAAACTTTACTGCCTGTATATGTGCCGCTGATATGTTTAATAATATCAGCCACAGCTTTGACATACTCGTCACCTTTTTGGTAACCACGAGTTTGGTTGATTGCTTGTAATTCACTACAACGAACCATCGCCAAAGAGCCAAAGGTGCTTTTTTCACTGCTTTCAATGTACTTCTCATAATATTCAACAAACATATTACGGTTGCCAAGTTCAGTAACTACATCTTTATAAGCTTCTTGCTTGATAGAATGTGCGGCATTTTGAATATCATCATGCTTACTTTGTAAAAAGTGCGACAGGCGATTAAAGCTCGGCACTAGGTCAACGCCCAGTTGTTTTATTTTGCTGCTATTAATTGCTGTTTCAAGACCGTTGTTGACTTGATTTTGATTGATATAAACATCAATTATCTCAGCCACTGTCATGCTTATATTTCTATTTAGCTTACTAAACATGGTTTTCATAAACACAATGGGAATAATTGCCATTAAACCTGACACTAAAATAACAATAAACAACGCTTGTTGGAGTATCAACCCAAGGTTATTGGCATTAATAGTAAATTCAACTTTGATATCAGACGCTTGATTAACAGCAAATTGAGGACGGATAGAGTTAAAGCTGGTGTTAACTAATTGCGCAATGGCTGGTAATGGAGTAGGGGATGTAATATTTATAAGTTCTTTACCTTGCTGATCACGCAAAATAAATGAAGAAAAAGTATTACCGTCAGCAAGCACTTGCTGAAGTTTATCTGGTGCTATATCGACAATAGAATGTTTACTAATATAGTTGTTTACCACTGATTGCGTTTTATGTTGTGCATCGCTTACTGCGTTGTCAAACGCTGACGCAACAAAATAGCCACCAATACTTGCAAACAACAGCCAAGATATTAATTGAATAAATATGAGTTTTTTGAAACCAGCCATGTCTTATTCTTTTTAGTAGATCAAAGGGAAGGAATCAGATCCTTGATTAATCAAATTATTTTACACTTATTAAATGTGTATTAAAAAGAAATATTTTGATTGTAGTAGAGTAGTGGAATTGTTTAGGAAAGTCTAATTGATTCTTTAAGTTGGCTCCCCCTCCCCGACTCGAACGGGGGACCTGCGGATTAACAGTCCGTCGCTCTAACCAACTGAGCTAAGGGGGAACTACAATACTTAAATTTTATATGATTTGGCTCCCCCTCCCCGACTCGAACGGGGGACCTGCGGATTAACAGTCCGTCGCTCTAACCAACTGAGCTAAGGGGGAACAATAATCATATTACATAAACTTGGCTCCCCCTCCCCGACTCGAACGGGGGACCTGCGGATTAACAGTCCGTCGCTCTAACCAACTGAGCTAAGGGGGAATCGTTTATGGCTGAAAAGACTGGCTCCCCCTCCCCGACTCGAACGGGGGACCTGCGGATTAACAGTCCGTCGCTCTAACCAACTGAGCTAAGGGGGAAGCGTATGTGCCTTTCAACGGGGCGAAATATTAATGACCGCGCTGCAAAGTGTCAACACATAAAACCGGATAAACAAAAAAAAGCAGTCTGTTCGATGTTTTTATGTTCGATCTGGCTGTTTTGTGGCTTTTTTTCTCCCTATTTGAGTCGTGTAGATCGAGATGTGGCATAAAATTATGGTTTTTAACGACTAAAAAACAAACAAGTTAACCGCCAAGCAAATTATAAAAGTGATCATTTATCTAGTTTTGTACGAATAAATTTATGAAATGTACTTTTTTAACGTTAGCTAATAAAAGCGCAAATTCGCAATAATTAAATTTACTTATGCATTTAATTAGTCGTTAACGAAAAATGCCGAGAAAAAAATGACATACAGATCTGAACCCTTAGTTTAGCGACTTAATACCCATGAGAATAGCAAGGAAATATATATATATTGTTTTATTTCAATTGGTTAAATTTATTTTTTCATATTGAATGGGCGTTTAAATAAATGTGACAGGTCATTGGTACAGGGGTTAAGTATGTTTTATGAGCTATTTAACTCAAATTGTCTAAAGTTAGTATTTGCCAACATTGCCGTTAGCGTGTTTAAGCCGCCCCTTTGCACGCCTTTATTAACGTGGCTTTGCAAGAGTTATCCACGGTTTCTGTGGATAACTCTGTTTATGAAACTTTAAGAACGTTGGCAGAGCCATATTTTTAGGGCACTGTGAGGATATCAAGCATTTAAAACAGTTTTTTTATCTCATTTTAAAACAATGACTTGAAAAAATAAGCTGAAAAGAGCTTCGTTGATGAGTAAATTTATTCGTAACGATTCGATTAGCGCAATTTTTGTGTAAAAATGCAGCACCAGTCGCGATGATTTTGTGATAAAGGTTATAAAAATGTATTTTTATTGTTTTTAGTAGAGGTTCGAAGTGAAATCGTCGCTAAACACGTAAAAAGAACACTTTTCTATGGTTTTTTAGGCGTTTTTGTAATCAATTTATAATCACTTGATAAATGCGTGGCTTGAAAAGCCCTGATGCTTTAAAATACCACGCTTAATAAAAGAGGTTTATTTATTCCCATGCGCGCAACTTTGCAGAGCAACTCAGCTCCCGATTTATTAAACGATCCAATAGTACCGACCTTGAAGAAAATGACTGTGCCGATGATTTTCGGCATGATCACGTTAATGATGTTCAATATTGTCGATACATTTTTTATTAGCTTATTGGGAACTGAGCCATTAGCGGCTGTCAGTTTTACTTTTCCGGTAACCTTTACCGTGATCAGCCTAGCTATTGGTTTGGGTATCGGTACGTCAGCGGTTATTGCCAAGGCATTGGGTAGTAATAATATTGAAGAAGCACGCTTTGACGCCAGCATCGCATTATTAATTGCAGTGGTGATGGTGGTATGTTTATCGCTATTTGGTTATCTGTTTATTTCCCCGATATTTAAATTGCTGGGAGCAGGGGAGCAAGTGTTGCCGCTGATCCATGAGTATATGAGTGTGTGGTTTTTAGGCAGTGTATTTTTAATTACCCCTATGGTTGGTAACTCAGTGTTACGTGCCAGCGGTGACACCAAAACACCTAGCATAGTGATGGGTGGAGCGGGGCTTATCAATGCCGTGCTCGACCCAGTATTGATTTTTGGCTTTGGGCCAATTCCTGCATTTGGCATTAAAGGCGCTGCGATTGCCAGCGTCATCGCATGGTCGGTAGCCGTTGTCATTATTTTATATTTGCTAGCAGTAAGAAAAGGCTTGCTGAGCCTAAATGCAAATAACCAAACCCCATTAAGCTCTATTCGAAAAATTCTTAAAATTGGTTTGCCAGCGGCAGGTGCAAATATGTTAACACCAGTTGCAATGGCGGTGATGATTGCCATGGTTGCTCATCATGGACCTGAGGCTGTTGCTGCTTTTGGCGTAGGCAGTCGTATTGAATCAATTGCCAGTTTGGTGGTGTTAGCTTTATCGATGACGTTACCGCCGTTTATTAGCCAAAACTTTGGTGCTGGTAAACTTAACCGTGTTAAAGAGGCGTACACCACAACATTAAAATTTGTGATGATTTGGCAGTTTATTATTTATTTACTGCTCATTGCATTTTCAGGAGTGATCAGTGAGTTGTTTGGTAAAGAGCAGATGGTTATCGATGTGATCAAATTATTTATTTTTACCTTGCCGTTAAGTTACGGTTTGCAAGGGATAATTATTTTGTCTAATTCATCGTTCAATGCCTTACACAAACCAATGAATGCATTAATTCTAAGTGTGATCCGATTATTTATTTTTTATATTCCATTTGCTTATGTCGGTAATTTATATGCCGGTTTACCAGGCTTGCTGATCGGCGCAGCGCTGGGTAATTTATTTACTGCAATAATAGCTTATAAATGGTTTATCAAAGAGCTGAATATGATCAGTAACCAAGCTGTACAGGAGTGCCAAGCATGAGCGACAATTTTCAACTGGTATCTAAATTTAAACCTGCGGGGGATCAACCCACCGCGATTGCGCAGTTATGTGAAGGGTTAGAAGCCGGACTTGCTCATCAAACATTATTAGGGGCAACAGGTACTGGTAAAACATTTACCATGGCTAATATTATCAATGATTTGAATCGCCCAACGATTATTATGGCGCATAATAAAACCTTAGCAGCGCAGTTATATGGGGAAATGAAAGAGTTTTTTCCGCACAACGCGGTTGAATATTTTGTTTCGTATTATGATTACTACCAGCCAGAAGCGTATGTTGTTGCAAGCGATACCTTTATTGAAAAAGATGCCTCGATAAACGAACACATAGAGCAGATGCGCCTAAGTGCTACCAAAGCGCTATTAGAGCGTAGGGATACAATTATAGTGGCATCAGTATCAGCCATATATGGTTTGGGCGATCCAAAATCATACATGAAGATGATGCTGTTGTTAAAAGTGGGCGAAAAAGTTGATCAACGCGATATGCTGCGCCGACTAGCTGAAATTCAATATACGCGAAATGATATTGATTTTAGCCGCGGTACGTATCGGGTTCGCGGTGAAGTTGTGGATATATTCCCTGCTGAGTCAGACACTTTTGCAGTGCGTGTAGAAATGTTTGATGACGAAATAGAACGGCTAAGTATTTTTGACCCGCTTACCGGCGCGGTTGAAAAACACATAGTCCGCGCAACTATCTACCCTAAAACGCACTATGTGACACCCAGAGATAAAATTCTTGATGCGGTTGAGCATATTAAAGCTGAATTAAAAGACCGTCGTGCGCAGTTACTCAGTGCTAATAAACTGGTCGAAGAGCAACGCGTGGCACAACGTACACAATACGATATTGAAATGATGACCGAGCTTGGTTATTGCTCTGGCATCGAAAACTACAGCCGATATTTATCTGGTCGCACGCCGGGCGATCCACCGCCAACCTTGCTTGATTATCTTCCTGAAGATGCGTTAATGATTATTGACGAATCTCACGTTACGGTATCGCAAATCGGCGCTATGTATAAAGGCGATCGTAGCCGTAAAGAAAATCTCGTGGAATACGGTTTTCGTATGCCGTCGGCGATGGATAACCGGCCACTACGCTTTGAAGAATTTGAAGCCATAGCACCGCAAACAATTTATGTATCTGCAACCCCGGGGGATTTTGAACTTGAACGTTGTGGAGATGATATTGCCGAGCAGGTTATTCGCCCCACAGGATTACTAGATCCACAAATTGAAGTACGCCCAGTGGCAACTCAAGTTGATGACTTATTGTCAGAGATATATAAACGCGTAGCAATTGATGAACGCGTGCTAGTAACCACACTTACTAAGCGCATGGCTGAAGATTTAACGGATTACTTATCTGAACATGATGTAAAAGTGCGTTACTTGCATTCGGATATCGATACCGTTGAAAGGGTTGAAATTATTCGTGATTTTCGCGCTGGGGTGTTTGATGTGTTAGTGGGTATTAACTTACTGCGTGAAGGTTTAGATATGCCAGAAGTATCGCTA
This sequence comes from Pseudoalteromonas sp. SR44-8, assembly GCF_014163635.1. Taxonomy (NCBI): domain Bacteria; kingdom Pseudomonadati; phylum Pseudomonadota; class Gammaproteobacteria; order Alteromonadales; family Pseudoalteromonadaceae; genus Pseudoalteromonas; species Pseudoalteromonas sp. SR44-8. Next base: position 8,488 of record NZ_JACJDS010000049.1, on the reverse strand, counting down.
GTTGCAATACTCGATGCTGATAAAGAGGGCTTTTTACGTTCAGCTCGCGCATTAATTCAAACCATTGGTCGTGCGGCTCGTCACTTAAATGGTCGGGCAATTTTATACGGTGATCGAGTCACTAAATCAATGGCCAAAGCTATTGATGAGACTCAGCGTCGCCGCGATATTCAACACGCTTACAATATTAAGCATGGCCTTGAACCACAAGCCTTATTGAAGAAAATTACTGACATTATGGATGTTGGTGAGCGAGCCGGCCCACAAGATAATTTACAGCTGATCCGAAAACAAAGTAAGCAAGTGCTCAGTGCAAAAGAGATCGCAGTGCAAATTAAGCAACTCGAAACCAAAATGCATGCATACGCAAGTGATTTAGAGTTTGAAAAAGCCGCATCCGTTCGTGATGAAATCCATGAATTACAACAACAGTTAATTAAAAATGCATAATTTTACGCCCCTTATTACAGCACTTGAAAGTGCGCCCTTAGCAGACAATGAACTTTGTCGTGTGTTTCATGGCCGCGGTCACACTACCGAGCATTTGAGTCATCTAAATATCGACTTTTACCCACCGTGTTTATTTTTAGTGTCTTACGACGACGTTGACGCACAAACGCTAATGCAATTAAGTGAGCAGCTTTGGCAATGGGCACAACAACACGCTAAAGAATTAATCACCTCGTTGGTATTTCAACAACGCGCCGGACAACAAACTGAAAATAAACTGTTATTTGGTCAACTACCGAGCCCGCATAGTGTTAAAGAAGGTGACAGTGAGTTTTTAGTGGATTTAATGAGCCGTCAAAATACCGGTATATTCCCGGATATGCGCCGTGGTCGGGAGTTTGTGCAAGCCCATAGTAAACACGCTAAAGTATTGAATTTATTTTCATATACCTGTGGGTTTTCGGTTGCTGCAATGCGTGGCGGTGCCGATAGTGTGATCAACATGGATATGAATAAAGGGGTACTGCGCACCGGTAAGCAAAATCATCAACTTAATGGCTTTGACCGCAGTGTGAGCTTTTTACCGCACGATATATTAAAGTCGTTTGGTAAACTTAAAAAGGCTGGCCCTTTTGATTTAATTATTGTTGATCCGCCAAGCTTTCAAAAAGGCAGTTTCATTTTAACTAAAGATTATCAAAAAGTGCTGCGCCGCTTACCTGAACTGCTCAATGAGCATACTCAATTGCTGTTATGTGCTAACAGTCCAGAGCTAAGTGAAGCGTCATTTAAAGCGCTGATAGACGAACACACTCAAGGTGCGATTGAATTTGTAGAGCGCCTAGCGCCGACCCATGGTTTTGTTGATGTTGATAGCGACCGTAGCTTAAAAGCATTGATCTATAAAACGGCTCAAGTTTAGCTTTTAATGAAACTAAGTAGCCGCCTCAGTGCAATCGATTCGTTGATCTGCGCGCCGTATGATGTAATTTGGGACTGTTGTTGTGACCACGGTTTGCTTGGTATGGCGCTTTTAAAGCGGGTAGCCGCCAAGCAAATAAACTTTGTTGATATAGTGCCTACGTTAATGGACGAGCTTGAACACACGCTTACGCGTTTTAGTGATCAGCAAGCAGCTTGCCAATGGCAAGTATTATGTCAGGATGTAGCTACAATTGAGCTGCAGCCATCAGCCAAACAGCTGATCATTATCGCCGGAGTCGGTGGAGAATTACTGCTGAGGCTAGTACAAAAAATGGTTGCTAATTGCCCTGAAAAGCTTCGTGAACAACTCAGTTTTATTGTTTGTCCCGTGCATCATACCTATACCTTACGACAAGGTTTACAGGCGTTAGGTTTAGGACTTATCAAAGAACAACTGGTGCAAGAAAACAACCGTTTTTACGAAGTGATACAGCTAAGTTTTACCAGTAATACTGCGTTGAGTGTTACTGGCAGTCAGATGTGGGACAATGCTGAGCAAATGCACGAATTGTATCTGCAACAATTAGTTGCGCACTATACTCGGATGTTGAACAAAGACCGTACATATTTTCAACATGTGCTCGATGATTATCAAAAAATATCGCTAAATTAAACGCAGCACTGTGATCTATCGACTAGCGTTACAGCGTAAATAACTCATCTTCAGCGCTTTGTGTTAGCGAGTTTACTTGGTTTAGTTATGTCAGATAAAAATAACCACTTTACATCAGTCAAATATACTCATAATGAGCTGCTATATAATTGTGAGCAGCCAATTGCTTATGCACCCATCGTGCAATTGAGTAACGCGAGCTGGGTAGTGCCGCAACATTTTTTACGTTATCAACATACCCTCGAAAGCGTGAACGAAACCCTTGATAAAATTGAGTTTTCAACTCACTTTCGGGTGCTCGCCGCAAAACAGAATGAGCAAATTTATTTACAAGTGGCGATTCTTAGTCCAGATAATTATCGCAGCACCAAGGCAAAAAAGTTATTATTTGGCCGGCGCTGGTTTGTGGAAGAAAACTTACCTACCTCGGAATTGATCCAAACCGCTTTTTTAGCGTTAAAAATAGCCCGTGAACACGAAGTAAGAGAACTATTTCAACTCGATAGTGAGCAGGGCAGCAGCACGCCGTTTAATAACCATCATGATTTACCTTTATTAGCACAAAACCCGCAATTAACCATGGCTGCTGATCATCAACCGCAAAGTGTCATAAAGTTACTTGCTAGATGTTTATTTGCTGGAGCTGCACTGACTTTAATTACACAACAAAAAATTGCCGATGAGCACATACTTTACACTCTGCGGCTCAATTGTACTGACTGTCAGTTAAGCGAATTTAACGCAAAAACAGTGATTTTTTTAGCCGCAGATACATCTGCAAATGCTTTTTTGCATGGCTTGATGACCGCGTTGGTAGCGATCAGTAATGATTATGTGAATGAACAATTTAAATATGCAGGTTTTGCGCGCTTTAGTAAAAACGTTAATGTAGAGCAAATCGGGGCATTGAGTATTGTGTTGCGTTCGCAGCATGCGTTGCAATTATGCGAACTTGGCAAACAACATGCCGATCAATTAAATTTTGAAATTGACAGCTCTCGTGCTCCACAAGGGTGCGGGCAAGTGATCTGTGGGTTTTTAGCCGCTCATGGAATTGAGCAGCCAGAAAACGCGCATTTATATCCAGATTACTTGCAAGCGCTTTAAACGCGGCGAATTTAAAGTTTATTGATTTCCTGTTTTACGCTGTAACTTGGATCAGTCACGATAGCTTCTAATGTTTGTACACGCTCTTTTAACGCAAGCATTTCAGCATTAACAGCAGCAATTTGATTATTCGACTCTTTATTATCGGTGAGTGTGCGATGTTTAAACTCTAAATGTTTTTTATACATATCGTACATTACCCCAAACCCAACAGAGATAAATACGATCATGACTACCATAGTAGTTCCTGACATGGTGTATTCCTTATTATTTTATATAGTGTGTAAAGTATAACCAGAATGCGCAAATGATGAAGCTGACAATTGTAACTTTATTTGTATCAACATGACCCTCTGCGGTATATTCATCAGTGATACAGTGTGATGAGTGTTTAATTGCATCAACTAATTTTAACAACAACAGTGAGTTACTATGCTAAATAATAAAATCCCTCCGATTATTATAGTGCTTTTTTTTGCTGTGCTGATGGCGGTAATTGCCCATTACAGTGTGATTGATTTCACCACATTTATTTTTTATGTTGCGGTTATTTTACTCACCACAGGCTGTATTTTTTGTATTGCTGGGGTGGTTAGTTTTCGCTTAGCAAAAACCACTGTAAACCCAAATAAACCAGATCAAGCGTCAGCACTGGTTACCACGGGTGTGTACAAAATTTCACGTAATCCAATGTATGTTGGTTTTGCTTTTATACTGGCAGGTTGGGGAGTGTGGTTAACATCACTGTGGGCGTTATTGTGTGTGCTGGGCTTTATTTGTTACTTAACTTGGTTTCAAATTATTCCAGAGGAGCGGGCTCTATTAAAAATATTTGGTCAAGGGTACAGCGATTACAAGTCTCGGGTAAAACGTTGGCTGTAAACTTATTTCAGTTAATAATAAAAAGGCTATCGCGATGATAGCCTTTTTTAATGTGGGTTATTCGTACTCGATTGGATCGGTAATGTTATTAAGGCTAAATGCCTCTAAGCGCTCTTGGCAGGCACCACATTTACCACAGGCTTTTTCACGGCCATTATAGCAAGTCCACGTTTGGCTGTAGTCCAAGCCCATTTTTAAACCATCAGTAAGAATGTCAATTTTGGTGTCATTTAAATACGGGCTGAAAATTTCCACGGCGTCGTAATTAGCAATACGACATAAATCATCCATCTTTTGCACAAATTCAGGACGGCAATCAGGGTAAATAGCATGATCCCCAGAGTGAGCACCGTAATACACTTGGCTTGCTTTGAGTGATACAGCGTAACCCACAGCCAGTGACAGCAAAATCATGTTGCGATTAGGCACTATGGTGCTTTTCATGTTTTCGGCTTCGTAGTGGCCTTCTGGGACATCAATATCATCAGTTAACGATGAGCCACCAATTAACTGATTGATCGCAGAAATATCAACTATCTTATGCGGTACGCCAAGCTTTTCACACACACTGGCTGCAACTTTAAGCTCTTTTACATGACGCTGACCATAGTCAAATGACAGGGCATATACCTCGCGGCCTTGCTGCAGGGCTTTATTTAATACGGTAAATGAATCCATACCGCCGGAGTAAATCACAACTACTTTTTGCGTCATAACTGTTTTGCTCTTAGTTTTAATAGAGGTTTATATCAGGGCGCGATATACTACACGGCTGGGGCATAAATAACAATTTCCGACCGTGTTTTTTGATTTTTTAAACTATGTTTATGCTCGTAATTAATGCCAAGTAGTGAGTGAGACTCTTTTGTACAAAATTAATGAAATATTTGAAACCATTCAAGGCGAAGCGAGCTTTACCGGCACGCCTTCAATATTTTTACGTTTACAAGGCTGCCCCGTAGGTTGCGCTTGGTGTGACACTAAGCAAACGTGGGAAGTTGATAATGTGTATAAAGTATCACTGGACGACACGGTTGAGAAAAAGGCTGATTCAGATCACTGGGCGGACGCATCAGCTGAGCAAATATTTAACTTGTTTGTCGATCGTGCTTATCGTGCCAAGCATGTAGTGATCACCGGCGGTGAGCCATGCATGTACGACTTAAACCCGGTGTGCGAATTACTTCATGCTAACGGCTACAGCACACAAATAGAAACCAGCGGCACTTTTGAGATTTTAGCCCCAGCACAAACATGGGTGACGGTATCACCGAAAATTAATATGCGTGGCGGCTACGACGTACTTACTTCAGCCATGCAACGCGCCGATGAAATAAAACACCCAATCGCGATGCAAAAACACGTTGTAGAGCTTGAAGAGTTATTTGCAAAAACAGGCGTTACCCCCAAGCTTGTTTACCTGCAACCAATTAGCCAAAAAGTCTCTGCAACTAAGTTGGCTATTGAAACCTGTATTGAAAAAAACTGGCGCTTATCAGTGCAAGTACATAAGTATTTAGGGATAAACTAAAGTAAAGCTGCCAGTGGTTAGCTTTAAGTAGTTTGCCATTTAAATTGAACGTTGGGTTGAGTAAAACAAAACCCAACAAACCTCTTACTTTCATATCTGCTTCGTTAATGGTGATAATTAGTTTATTATGCGCGACTTAAAATACTCTACTCCAAACCACTAGGCTGATATGTCCGCGAACGCTCTATACACAGACCTTTCTGATTACTATGACTTAATGTGCGCAGATATAGATTATCAAGCCCAAAGTTATTTTATTCATAGGCTACAGCAAATATTTGGTAATAAGGGAAATACGCATCTTGATTTAGCGTGCGGCACGGGCCCACATGTTCGTCATTTTATTGATTATGGTTATCAAAGTAGTGGGCTTGATATAAATCAACCCATGCTAGATAGAGCAACCATTCGTTGCCCAGAAGCGCAATTTTCATTGCAGAATATGAGTGAGTTTGTGATCCCTGAGCAAGTTGATTTAATTACCTGCTTTTTGTATTCAATCCATTACTGCGACGGCATTAATAAATTAACAGACTGTATTAAAAGCGTACACCATGCACTAAAAGCCGGTGGTATATTTTGCTTTAACGTTGTTGATAAAAATCACATCGATAACGATTCATTTGTAGAGCATAGCGCTGAAAACGCGGGCAGCCTATTCACATTCCGCTCTGGTTGGAATTACAGTGGCAGTGGCGAAAAACAATCATTAAAACTCAGTATAAATAAAGCTACAGCAGACGAAATATTTATATGGCACGACGAGCACCCAATGATCGCTGTTAGTTTTGCCCAGTTAAAAGAAGCCCTAAAACCTTATTTTGAAATACATGTATTTGAACATGACTACGAAAAAATAACCCCATGGGGTGAAAGCTCTGGCAATGCCGTTTTTGTGTGCGTAAAAATTTAAATTAGAAAGTTAAGACAATTATTCACAAAAAGATTAAGGGTTAAGAGACGCTGCGTTTTAGAAAAATTCATAAAAAGCAAGGATCTTACAAATAAGCATTGTCCTGTTGAGTGACTCGCTCGTGAGACTGATCAGGCAGCTGATATATATCCCTAGCTAAACCATCAGGGAGTGCTCTGCGGTCTATTTTTTTGCCCTTTTAACAGCAGCAATTCCACATAAGATTATTATCGGGTTTTTTGTATTCCCCAAACGCGATATTCCAATAGATAATAAGAACCTAAAGTAGCTGCGACAACGGGCTTTTTACGCCACTGGCACCACTGTTAAGTACATGCGTATAAATTTGCGTGGTGCGAACATCGCTATGGCCGAGTTGTTCTTGCACGGTGCGTATATCTGCACCGGATTCAAGTAAGTGGGTAGCGAACGAGTGCCGTAGTGTATGGCAGGTAACATTTTTTTGAATTTTTGCCAGCTTTGCTGCCTGCTTAATTGCTTTACGAACCGTTGTTTCATCAATATGGTGGCGTCGCAGCTTTTTACTTTCTGGGTCCATGCTTAACTTGGCAGAAGGAAACAAATATTGCCAGCTCATTTCATAAGGAGCCGCTGGGTATTTTCTAGCTAGTGCATTCGCAAGCCAGACACCGGCATAGTCTATTGCTTGTTTGTCTCGTTGCCAGTAGTCATTTACCAAGTGACTTTGGCTGCGCAACAACGGCAGTAGTTCGGGTGCTAATGTTACTCTGCGGTTTTTATTGCCTTTGCCCTGCCAAATCATTAATGAGACATAGTCATAATCGACATCTTTTACCCGTAGCCTTACAGCTTCCATTAAACGTAGACCACTACCGTAAAGTAACTGAGCGATAAGTTTATACTTTGGATCCATTGCCAATAATAAACGCTGCATTTCTTCACGGGTCAGTACTACAGGTAATTTAGGTGGCACGAGTGATTTATTAAAATTCATCTCAAGTGATAACGGTCGATTAATAATATGACGGTATAAAAATACCAAAGCATTTAAAGCCGTTGCCTGAGTTTTCATTGCAACATTACGCTGATTACTTAAATAAGATAAGAATTGCTCAACCTCCGACTCTGCCAATTGCGCTGGATGTTTTTTAGCATGGTATAAAATATAAAATTTTATCCAATATTGATAAGTGTCTATAGTGCGCTTGGCATAACTACGCGTTGTCATAAAGTCACGGATGGATTCTAAAAATACAGAAGCCATGATCTGCTTCAGTTTTTACTGTATATATAAACAGTGGTTATGTTTGGTTTTTTTTCAACAACTCGCGGGATTATTTCTTGTATTTTACAACAACAAAAAAACAACAAATATAAATCCCTTGATTTACATTTAGATACAGAGTTAGACTGAAAGTATTAAAAAACTCAAAGGATTTTCTGTCTGCAACTTGTGGGTTTAGATCCTTTGAATAAGCTGTTATATGACTTTGAGTGAATCATGCTTACTACGTTAATAAATTTGATTGTGGGAGGATTGTTTCTCCTACTTTTCCCAAAGCAAGCTCGCAAGTTAATTGTCTGGATGGTAAATTTTTGTTCGAAGCTTTTTTCGGGGGAAGTTTTAAATCTGGAAAGTGCGCTGCGCCTTAGCTTTTTACGTGTTTTAGGTATCTTAAACTTGTTTATAGGCGTACTGGTTTCGCTTAGGTATGTACCAGTCATATAACAAGCCAATGTTGTTCGGCCAACAAGTTGGCCTGGGAAAATTACTCGCTGCCACTTCGTGGCAAAACACTCGCAATTTCCCCAAATTGGGACGTTGAGGCTGTAGAATTACTCTTTTTAGGAACTGGTTCTACACAATTGACTTGATTGTTTTTTGACCTTGAACCCACAGGGTTACTGTGATCTAATAGATATTATTCACCCACGGTAAATTGTTATGGCCAACTACAAGCCTGACTTATCCTGCCAAAATAAATTCATTCCAATCAATTTTGCTGAGCAAATATTGCCAGGTACA
>NZ_JACJDS010000048.1:0-39342 GCF_014163635.1 Pseudoalteromonas sp. SR44-8 | reverse complement strand
CAGGGTCGGTAATATTACTTTTAATGGGCTTGCCTTTGCTGCCCGTTTTTTCCTCGTGGGTCGCTAAGAACTCCGTGATTTTATCTGCACTTTTATCCAGCTTTTCTTTTTGCTTTAAATCCTGTTTTATCAACTCTTCGCTCAGGCTATCTTGTGATTGGTGACGTTCGATAATACGTTTACTCGCGCGTTCTAGTTTTGCTTTTTTGCGCCCTAGCTCATCGAATGTGCCGCTCCATTCTTTACTCGCATTCGATTTCAATTTGCATCCATCAATGGCAAACATGTTGCGACCTATCAAGCCTTCTTCGTCGCATATCATCAATACTTGCGTAAACAGAGGCTCAATCTGTTCATGCATTTTGGCCACGAATCCCGCGATTGATGTGTAATGAGGTTGAATATCACCCGACACACTCATGAACAAAATATTCGTCTCACACGCCTTAGCAATACGGCGGCTGCTGATCAAACCATGTGCATAGCCGAGTAAAATAATTTTTAGCATCACTGAAGGCGGATACGCAGCTGCGCCCGTTTTATCATTGTTATACCATGCATCAAAGCCTGACAAATCGAGTTTATTTTCGACAATATAACAAAGCGCATACTCAAATGTACCTGGCAATATTTGCTCAGCAAAATTGATTGGAATGAATTTATTTTGGCAGGATAAGCCAGGCTTGTAGTTGGCCATAACAATTTACCGTGGGTGAATAATATCTATTAGATCACAGTAACCCTGTGGGTTCAAGGTCAAAAAACAATCAAGTCAATTGTGTAGAACCAGTTCCTAAAAATAGTAATTCTACAGCCTCAACGCCCTAATAATGGGTAAATTTCAGTTGGTTAAAATAAGCGACGCAGGAGCAAAAACCAACTGTAATTTGTCCTTATTTATTAGCTTGTTATATGCCGATTACTCTATAGCTACAGAGTTAATACTCGGCTCTGATTCAAGCTTTGATTTGAAAAATAGCACACATTCATCAGTGTTTGATATTTTTTCTCTACCCAGTAGTTTTTCTTTCAGGGAGCGTTGTTTATCTATTTGGAAAATCCACTCTAGCTCAGAAGTAGAATCATCACCTTCTTCAAAGTAAGTGGATGCGCCAAGCATATATTGACGATTATTCCATATAATATAACTATACCAACCCCAATCTTCTGCATCAGGTTCGGTTATTTCAAATTCAGAACCCAATTCTTGTTTTAACCATTTAAGCAAGGACTCGCCATAAATTGGATTAATGGGGTTCTTATTTTCGGTTGATACATCAAACCTTGAAGTTTTGAAACTAAAGGCAATATGCACGATTCCCTCCTAGGCATATAACAACTTTGTCTACGACATTTGTCTTTTTACAAAACGACAAACGTCCGTATATTACAATGAGTTTATCTTATCTCTCAAATAAACACATGTAAACAATTAGTTAACTTCGCTCATATTCTCTAAATGGAGAAATACACCAAAAGGGGAGAGATCAATAATATTGGACAAAAAGCAGGCTACTGTCTATATATACAGTAGCTTGTTTTAGAGATTCACACTATGAAATCGCCTTTTTTAACTATGATTGCCGAACAAATGTATTTAAAACGCTACGCTAAAAGTACCATTAAAGCTTACTTATACTGGATAGCTGCATTTATTCGCTTTAACTCTATGCGACACCCAACAACAATGGGAAATAATGAAGTTGATCTATTTTTAAATCATCTAGTTAACCAACTAAATATTGCACCCAATACGCAAACACAAGCCTTAAATGCGTTAAGCTTTTTATTTAAAGAGGTGATTAACAAGCCACTCTCGTTATCATTAGATTTTGTTAAGAGCAAACGAGCAACTAAACTACCGGTAGTTTTAACACAGCAAGAAATAAATCATTTTTTAAAGTGTGCTCTGCAAAACATTATTTACCTTGTGGGCTTCTCTATGGAAGTGGAATGCGGCTAATCGAGGTACTACGTTTACGCGTGCAAGATATTGATTTTGACTATAACTGTATTCGTATTTGGGATGGAAAAGGAGGCAAAAACCGAGTTGTAACACTGGCAATAGAGCTTGTTCCACAGTTGCAAACGCAAATACAATTAGTTGATAGTTACCTACAACTGGATCTTAACAACCCTTTATATAGTGGCGTTTATATGCCGCACTTATTACGTAAAAATACCCACAGCATAACAAACAGCTAGGCTGGCAGTATTTGTTTTCATCACATAAATTAAGTATCGATCCCGAGAGTAAACTGCTAAGACGTCATCATATTGATGAAAAGCAATTACAACGCGCTGTAAAACAGGCTGCTAACGATGCGAAAATTAATAAACACGTTACACCGCATACCTTACGTCATTCATTTGCAACGCACCTACGCCGATATCAGAACAGTTCAAGCTCAACTTGGCCACAGTGATGTTCGTACTACACAAATATATACGCATGTTTTGCAGCAGGGGGGAACGGAGTTATTAGCCCATTTTCACGAATTGGGGCTAACGTATGTTAACCCCAATTTATGTGTAACCTATTTACAGTGTGTTATTCAGTAACAACAAACCATAAGCTGCGAGTTGCTCGTCATTGAGGTCGTGTTGCCAGCTAGGCGTTAACCCCTGACGTTTTATACCGCTGATGCTTTGTGACTTAGCGGTTAAATTAAGTATAAACATCGATTTACTGCCGTTTAACTCGCGGGTTATTTCAACTAGGCCGTTATCGTATTGATTTAACGCATAACTGCCTTTTATACCCAGCTCTGGGCGCTGTTTTTTCTGCGAAATTAAGTGCTGATATAAACGCCAAAGTGAATCAGAGTCTGCTTGCTGTACTTTAACATTGCGATCGCCTGCGCTAAGCTGCTCGGCTAAAAATTCAGGCCACCAGCTGGTAAAGTCTTTACCAAATAATTCACTTTGTTCAACCCAGCTCGTTTTAGCTTTGGTAAAACCGGCTTGATTGCTGTTGTCCCATTGCATAGGCGCACGTTTATAAACATCATGGCCTGTGCCACCTTGTGTTAAGCCAATTTCTTCGCCGTAATAAATATACGGTGTACCAGGGGAGCTAAATAACATCGCAGCGGCAAGTTTTGCTTTATCGTCATGCTCTGCAAGTTGATAAGCGATACGTTCTTGGTCGTGATTAGTTAAAAACGGCGCAAAAAAATCAAGCGGTGCGGCTGAGTCAATACGTTGCTGTAAATTTTGTTTGAGCACATTGGCATCAACTGCGTTGATTTGTTGGTTAGATTGCATGGTGCCAAATTGCGCTTCGCCACTGGCATCTGGTTTTAACAAACCCAGTATTTTATAGCCCACTTCAAAATCAAAGCCCTGATCAAGCCCCTTCCCTGCACCATAATACTTGGCTGCCACAGGGATGTCGGCCCAGGCTTCACCTACTAAATACGCCTCAGGGTTCACACTTTTTACATACTGATTAAAGTGCTGCCAGTAAGCTATGGTTTCGTCGGTATCGGCTTGTGCATTGCCGCCGCTTTCCATGGCAAAGCGCACAGCGTCTAACCTAAAACCTGCAACGCCTTTATCAAGCCAAAACTTAGCCATTTTTTCCATTTCAGCAATAACATCAGGGTGGCGTAAATTTAAGTCAGGTTGGCTGGCACCAAACGCGCCGTAGTAATATTGCTGGCGTGTTTCATTCCAATGCCATACGGCATCGGGCTTGTCGTTATTACTCCATGCGTGGCCCCAACCGCTACCGGCTTTTGGCATATCGTCGCGCCAAATAAAGTAATCTGCATAAGGAGCTTGTTGTTTTGCTGAACGCTGAAACCATTCATGGTTACTTGATATATGATTTATAACTAAATCAAGTATGACTTTCATGCCTTTATCATCAGCGGCTTTTATAAAGGCTTCAAACTCTGCCATGCTGCCGTAGTCGTTTTCTACTTGGTAAAATTCAGTAAAATCATAGCCATGATACGACGGTGCTTCAAACATGGGGGTTAACCACAATGCGTTAACGCCGAGCTCTTGCAGATACGGGAGTTTTTGGGTCATACCATTAAAATCGCCATGGCCATCAGCATCGCTGTCGTAAAAACTACGTGGCCAGATTTGATAAAATACCGCATTTTGCCACCAAGGCGTTGCGTGTTGCTCAGTGTTTAATTGCGATATTTCGGTGTTATTAGTGTTGGTATTTAATGATGGTGCGCTTTGGCAGCCTGTTAGCATGAGTGCCAGTGCCAACACGCTTAAGGTAAAGGTTTTCATTACAGCCTCGTTGTTATTGTTATAAACAAAATAGCCGTATTTCACTACGGCTATGTTATTAGTTTGCGGTTATTTTAGTGCTTTAGTAACAACTGGGTAATGATCCCATACTTGCTTGTCACTTAATGAGCGAACTAGCTTCACGTATTCAGCATGCGTCCACGCCAGTGGTGTGGCTGAGTTAGTGCCCTCGCCTAACGTGTATCCTGCTTTATTGTTGCCTACGCCATCCCATACTTGTTCTGGTAGCATCATGCCTTCGTTAGCAAATTGCTCTAGACCTTTTACATAGCTATTTTTAATAGCCTGCTGTTTAGTTGCATCTAACGTATTATTGGCATTCGCGGCGGCAATTTCGTAATGACCACGTTCACCAGTAAAAAATGGCCAAACTCGCCCACGTTGCCCTGGGCTGTTTTTTCCGCCTTGCGCATAATTAGCGCCGGTTACTTCATCTTCACCGTATCCGTCGTTACCATAACGGCGGTAGCCTGCAAATGTGCCGCTGCCATCAGTAAACTCAAAGCTGTATTTAACTTGTAGGTTATCGATGAGCGTTTCATCGTCGTACTCAGGTAAGGTTTTAACTATGCTGGGCGCTAGCGCATCACGTACGCCATAGCGAACTAACTCTAAAAAGCCACCATCAAGTATTTGCTTTTTATTAAACCCGTCACGGCCATTATTAGCGTTAATTTTGGTATTTGAGTTGGCGTTTTTATCTTGGCCAATGCGAATAAAATACTCGCCGTCTGAAGCGTTTGATTCTAAATTACCTGCGGTGGTAAACATCATACTTTCTATATCGGCGTTGTAACTTTTTGCTGTCGCAAGGTAGCGTTTAGCATTCACCTCATCTCCTGCCATTTTTGCAATATCAGCAGCGGTAATTAAACCGGCAACAACAGCAGCGGTGGTTGATGGTGAATACCCTGCTTGCTCTTCCCAACGCTCTTGTTGAGTCGCAGGTGGGGTTATTTGCATGTCGTTCCATAGGATTTTAGCGCGCCCACCACCTACCAAAAAGTCAGCGGCCGGTTTTAACATGCGGGTATACCAATCAGTTAGCTCAGCATCACTTAACACATCTGCCTGATGAAGCTTCCACGCTAGCATGATAGGCATAGCGGTTTGGTCTAGCTGTACGCCTACCCATTCAAGTTCGCCATCTACGTGTGTTTTTTGTAAAAACCACCCTGTGTCGCCGTTGTTGCCCGGGGTTTTGCTGTTTACTTGTACTTTTTCAAGGTATTCAAATGCGGTTTTGGCTGTTGCGGTATCGCCTAGTGCCATAAATGCCATGGCAACTTGATAAAAGTCACGCACCCATACGGCTTTATAACCGGTAGAGCCCGTTTTAGCTGACACTGTTTCGCCCCATGGGTTAGATAAAGACGCAATAAGCGCCCCTGCATGGGTCTTGTCTTCTTGGGCTTTTAACACCAAAGCACTGGTATAAAGTAATTTGCCGTTATCAGCGGTTTGCTCGCTCATGCTAGTCAGTGGTGCAAGGCTTTGCAGGTAGTCTTGCCAACCAAGGGCTTCGCCTTTACCGTTGTAATTATCAAGCACAGCTTGGTAACCTTTGGCTAGCGTAGCTTGGCCTTCTTTAAAGCTTGCTTGCTGGTTGTTGCCAAAACTTAGGCTTAAATCGAATTGACTGTTTTTACCAATTTCACCTAGCTCTGCTAATAAACTAACATTCCCCGATTGTTCACCGGTAGTTTTATAAACGCGGGTAAGCTGCTGAGTTGTTTTAAGCTGGCTTAAACCATCACTCACGCCCGTAAAACCGACACTTGTTTGTTTAAATGGCTGTGCACCTTGCAATGACAAGTAATTATCGCCCTGCCACGCTACCAATCCTTGCTCGGTGGTTTTTGCAAAGTCATCTAAGCCGTTATTGTTTATATACGGGTTAACCGTTACATAAGCTTTTACACCGTCGAGCTGGGTATTAAAAATACTGCGTACAAATAAGCTTTGCCCGTCTGGATCGGTAAATATATGTTTTTCTAGGCTAAAGCGACCTTGTTTGTCTTTGCTTACTACTTTGTATGCTAATGATAACGGGCGGCCTTTATCGTCTTTGTATAAGTAGTCAATAGTAACGTCTAAATCATCAGCTTCGGTGACTGTAAAATCTTTTCCTACTACAACAAATTGCATGTCTTTAATTTGCGCTTGATGAATAAGCCCAAACATGGTTTCGGTGATCATCCCTTTAGCAATCGAAAACCATACTTTTGACACTTTAGCTGTTGGCGCGTCGTCACTGTAATGGCCATTTTGGTATTGCTCAAAAGACGTGCCTATCCCGGTTTTACCTGCGTATGCCCAAAATGGGGCTTCGCCTGGTGCGCCTGGCGCATTCACTGATGTTTGCGCTTCTGTACTGGTTTGTGTATTTTGCACGCCACAACCGACAAGGCCTGCGGCCAATATTGTCGCGGTAATTAGGTTATATTTTTTCATTTTAGACCCTTAAATTAAGACTGTTTAACTCGCAGTACGGCAACCGCTGCAAGTACAAAAGACACAGCACCTAGCATCAATGCGTAAATAGGTTGATTTTGGAAAAAGTGACGAAGTATCAGGCCAAGGACACTGGCGGCTAATAATTGTGGGATCACAATAAAAAAGTTAAATATTCCCATATACACACCCATTTTATGACTCGGTACTGAGGTACTTAACATGGCGTAAGGCAAAGACAAAATAGACGCCCACGCAAAACCAATACCTATCATTGGCCAAATAAGTAAGCTCGGATCTTGTATAAACATAAAGCTCGCCAAACCTAACGCACCTAAAATAAGGTTAAGTGCATGCGCTAGTTTTAAACCAACACGCTTAACGATGATCGGGATACATAAAGCCGCCAATGCAGCAAAACCGTTGTAAGCCGCAAATAAAATACCCACCCAGTCTGCACCATTGTTATACGCCGCTGAACTTGTGTCGCTGCTACCATAATGAAAACTGGTTACCGCTGAGGTGGTGTAAATCCACATGGCAAATAATGCAAACCAGCTAAAAAACTGTACCCAAGCAAGTTGTTTCATCGCCTCTGGCATGGTGAATACATCGTTAACGACTTGGTAAAAGCCACCGCTGGTGTGGTTTTTTGCCTGTAGTGCGGCTGCAATAAATTGAATTACGCCAAAACTCACTAAGCCAGCTGCCAATAGGTACAGCTCTTTTTCTAGGTTTAATCCCATGACTAAACCAAGTACGGCAAGCCCTAAAACAGTAAATACACTGCCGCCTTTACTAAAGTTAATTTGTGCAGATACAGCCTGTTCAGCCTCAGTTTGCTCTTGTTGATTAAATGCGGCCAATTCTTCAGGTGAATATTCTTTGGTGGTTATAATTGTCCAGCCCACTGCGACCAGCAATACAACTGCACCAAAGTAAAACGAGTACTTTACTGAATCAGGAATTTGCCCTGCAGCGGCGGTGTTGGCAATATCAAACCAGTTCGTCATCATCCAAGGGAGTGCAGAAGCAACCACGGCGCCTACGCCTATAAAAAAGCTTTGCATTGCATAGCCAGTAGCACGCTGTTTGTTTGGTAGGTTATCGCCTACAAGGGCGCGAAATGGTTCCATAGTGACGTTAATCGATGCATCCATTATCCATAACATGCCCGCTGCAATCCAAAGTGTTGGTGAGTTTGGCATAATAAATAACGATAATGTGGTTAAAATAGCGCCGTATAAAAAAAACGGACGACGGCGGCCTAATTTGCCCCAGGTTTTATCGCTCCAGTAACCAATAATTGGCTGTACAATTAACCCTGTGAGTGGTGCTGCTACCCACAAAATAGGAATGTCATCTACATTAGCCCCAAGGGTTTGAAATATTCGGCTTACATTACCGTTTTGCAGTGCAAAGCCAAATTGAATGCCTAAAAAGCCAAAGCACATGTTCCATATTTGCCAAAAACTTAAATCTGGTTTGTTATTTTTCATTATGAGCTCCAGTGGTTAATACTGCACTGCTAAGCGCATTTAAAGTTAAACTAATGTGTGCCTGCTCAGCTGTAATAGTTAGCTCGGCGTTTTGATTCGCCTCTAGCAAATCAAGCAATTGTAATTTTTCGCTGGTATTTTGCGTCAGTGTGTTAAGTGGAATATCAATACTGATCTGACTGACTTGCTCAGCAAAATTACTCACCACCCAAATTTGTTGATTACCGATACTGCGGCTAAACGCAGCAACTTTTTCGCTGCCAGTAACCATCAGTGGTTGCATGTCACCAGCTACAACTGCTGGATGTTTACTCAACGCCATAACGGCTTTGTAATATTCACGTAATTGACCTTGTGCCGGTGTTAATAAAGCACCATCAAACTTGCCGTTGTTCATCCACGCTTGATGCGCTGGCACGCCAATGTAGTCAAAAATACTGGTGCGAGTTGGTTTGCCAAAGCCTGCATCTTCAGAGCCATCTTCACCCACATCTTGAGCAAAATATAATAGTGTTGGCGCACGGCTAATAAGGTTTGATACTACTAATGCGGGTTTGCCCTTTTCACTACTACCTGCAAAGTCAGGGCTGGCGATACGTTGTTCGTCATGGTTTTCTAAAAAGTGCAGCATATGCTGCTCTATGTCAGCCACTTTTTGCTGAGCATTAAAAATAGTGTCTGCCGGTTGCGTGCCTTGCATAACAGCTTTTAAGGTGTCGTAAAAGCCGACTTTATCGTACAAGTAATCCATTTTTCCTTGCTGGATATACGGGCGATATAGTGCGGGATTGTATACTTCGGCTAGTAAAAATGCCTCTGGGTTGTGCATCTTGATTGATGAGTTTAGAAAGCTCCAAAACTCTACAGGTACCATTTCGGCCATATCATAACGAAAGCCATCTACGCCTTTATCGAGCCAATATAGCGCGATATCACGAAACTTATACCAGCTGTTTGGCAACTCTTTATCCTGCCAAAACTCAAAGTGCGCGCGTAAATCTTTAGTAGCATACTCATCGGGCAGAGTTGGAAAGTCATAACTACCGTCAGGTTTTACGCCATAATTTACTTTAACTGTTTCGTACCAGTCGTTTATATCAGGCTTAGCAGCACGGGCACCATTACCAGTCCATTTTGCAGGCGTTTCAGCAAATAAGTTATCGGCAAGTGGGTGGGCATTACCGCCTAGCACTTGGTAGTTTTCACTGGTTGGTACTTGAAATGACTGCCCAGTAACGTAATAAAAGTTATTATCGCGGGCATACTCTACGCTGGTGTCATCTTGCTCACCAAAATCTTTAACTCCAGCGGGTTTAGCGGTTGATTGATAATGACGCGCCACATGATTTGGCACAATATCAATGACCACTTTCATACCGTGTTGATGGGTGCGCTCAATTAATGCAGCAAACTCTTCGAGGCGGCGCTCTGGATTAATGGCTAAATCTGGGTTTACATCGTAATAATCTTTAATTGCATACGGCGAGCCGGCACGACCTTTCACTACATCCGGATCATCTTGGCTAATTCCATATTGGCTGTAATCGCCGACCAAAGCATGGTGTAACACGCCGGTATACCAAATATGGGTGGTACCAAGTTCTTTAATGCCACTTAAAGCAGCATCATTAAAGTCACTAAATGTGCCTACGCCATTTTGCTCTTTGGTTCCCCACGGAATATTGGCTGTTTGCGTATTACCAAATAAGCGCGTGAATACCTGATACACAACCGGCTTTGAATGCTCGTTAACTTGTTCAGCTACCTTTTTGTCAGTACTGTGGGTTGTTGGCTCATCTGAGCAGCTCGACAATAACAAGCTACTAGCTAATACCCATGAGCCATATTTGAATGTACTAATTGTGGTTTTATTTGTTGTCATAATGTTCTTACTTAGATCTGACGTTTTAATGGGTTGTCATTTAAACGTCATTTTTATTATAAATTTAATACTAAAGTGAACTGCCACTGACTGACAGCGGCTGCATACGTATTCACACAGGCTTTATTCAATTATTAATACCGTTGCACTCATAGGCGCTAAGGTCACTGTATCTGTTATATTTATTTGCTGTTCAGTAAAAAGACTCACAGCCTGTTTGTATTGCCCAATAACCTCTTGCAGATACGCTAATGACCAGTTTTTTGCTGCGGTATTTTTATTTAAAAACACCAACAAAGTTTGCTGTTCACTTATCCGCGCGTAACTGTATATACCTGATTTAGGACTAAAATGAACCAGTTTACCTTGCGCTATTGCTGGGCTTTGCTTTCTAAAATTAAGTAAGGTGGTGATGGTTTGCTGCATATCACGCTGCTCATCTGATAACCCTTGTCCTGTAAAAGCATTACTTGGCTGACCTTTAAAACCACCGGGGAAATCAATACGGATATCACCGTGATCATTACTGCCCGTATTATCAAGCAATACTTCGGTGCCATAATACATTTGTGCAATACCACGAGTGGTAAGCAACATAGTCATCGCCATTTTCGTTTTAGCAAGATCTTGCTTAAGCTGAGTGTAAACTCGGCTCATATCGTGGTTATCGGCAAACACGAGCAAGTTGTCTGGATTTGGGTATAAAAAGTCATTGGCGATTGATTGATACACTTTTACCCAGCCAGTGTTCCAACTCTCCTCTTCATTAAGTGCTTGAATAAGTGACTCTTGTAATGAAAAATCCATCACGCTTGGTAAGCTTGAGGTATAGCCGTCGTTATTTACCTTTCCTGCTTGCCAATATGAAGCAATCGCAGGATTGGTGGTCCACTCTTCGCCAACAATATTAAAAGCGGGATACTCAGTCATTATGGCTTTAGTCCAGTCAGCTAAAAAGGCTTTGTCTGAATATGAATAGGTATCAACGCGAATACCGCTTAAGTCGGCGTATTCAATCCACCAAATAGCATTTTGGATAAGGTAGTTTGCTAATAACGGTTGCCGCTGGTTTAGATCCGGCATTGTGGCTACAAACCAGCCATCGCTAAACTGGCGTTTATCAAACTCACTTGCATGTGGGTCTTGAATGGTTTGACGAGCATGGCTGGTAGCATGTTTACCGTTTGCAAACTCGCCATTAAAATTGATCCAATCTGATGTGGGTTTATCTGTCATCCATTCATGCTCAGAGCCAAAGTGATTAAGCACTAGGTCCATCACTATACCAATACCGTGTTGTTTCGCTTTGGCTGATAACTCGCGATATAACTCATTTGAGCCCATGCGTGGGTCGATAGTGTAAAAATCGGTAATTGCATAACCGTGATAAGAGTAGCTGGGCATATCATTTTCAAGCGGTGGTGTTAACCAAAGCTGGGTTACGCCCAGTTTTTGCAAATACGGCAGTGCGTTAATTACACCTTGAATGTCGCCACCGTGACGCCCACCTCGCTCAATTGGATTTGCAGCCTCAAGCACTCCTTTTACTGTGTCGTTGCTGCTATCGCCATTAGCAAAGCGATCCGGATTAATTAAGTAAATGGTATCACTGCTATCAAAACCGTTACGTTTACTGCTATTAGCTTTACGTGCATGCAATTGATACTCAAAACGCTCCCCTGATTTGCTGCTAAACACTAAAACACCTGGCTTTGCTATTGGATTTATTTCAATATTTAAAAAAGCGTAATTTGGATTATCTGTTTTAGTTACACTTTTTAAACTCACCCCTGAGTAAGATGCTAATTGCCATTGTTGCTTAGCAATACCTTGATCATGCAGCATAATTTGCAAGGTATTATTTTGCATACCAACCCACCAGTTTTGTGGCTCAACGCGCATTTTTGCGTGCAGCTGAAAACTCAGCATTACTGTTACTAACAGTAATGCGCTTTTTGATAGTCTCATATTAATATCCTGATTATTTTTGCTGCGGGATGATGGGCGTAAGCGCTCTAAAATGGCTTGCACAGTGATGGTTAAAATTATAAAGCTCTTTAATTTGCTGTTGTTGCGTATAACTTGGCTTAGCAACGCTAGGAGGGAAGACGCCATAACCGCTCAATAAGGTATGCCACGACAAACTTGAATAGTAGTTTTCAATCCCTTGATGGGCAATTTCGCCGGTTAAATCATTACGCGATAACCAGCACTGAAAAATATTTTTTAGCGAAGCTGATAGCATTTCATTTTGACCATTTGCTTGCCAATACTCTGTATCTCGCCGATTGGATGCGCGATAGTGACATACAATATAATCGCGAATACCTTCTATACGGTTATTAATTTGCGTATTGAACGAATCACGCTTTGCTTCACTCGGTTGGTTATGCTCAAAACATGCGATAAACGATTCGATTGTTTGCTGCACTAAATGTAAAGCAGTTGCCTCAAGAGGTTCAATAAAGCCTTGCGATAAACCTACAGCTAAACAGTTTTTATACCAATGTTGCTTAACTCGTCCTACTTTCATTGTTAGCTTACGTGCAGGTACATCGCAATTGAGTAAGCCGAGTTTGGTTCTAAGTTCTGTTTCTGCTTCATCAGCACTGCAAAAGTCTTGGCTGTAAACATAACCATTGCCAATACGATTGGTAAGCGGAATAGCCCATTGCCATCCATATTTTAATGCGGTTGAAGTAGTTTGTGGGGCTTGTAATTGATTACTCATTGTCGGCAGTACAATAGCACTGTCGTTAAATAGATTTTCTTTAAAACTAAGCCAAGGTACGGCTAATGCTTGCTGAATAAGCAATCCTTTAAAACCACTACAATCGATAAAAAAATCAGCTGCAATACACTGCTGTCCATCACTGTTTTCATCGAGAACAAGCTGCTTGATATTGCCTGCGGAATCAAGCTCAACCTGCGCGATGGTGCTTTTTAGGTGCTTAACGCCTTTGCTTGTTGCTCTATTAGCTAAAAATAGCCCAAGCAGTCCCGAGTCAAAATGATAACCATAACTTTGCTGAAATGGAAAATCCGCTTGAGTATGTGGCCCACGCTGTTGCTTAGCTAAGTAGGCTGCTAAAAAATAGCTGTCGGGATGTGCATCAATCGCTATACCTTGACGTTTTAACAAACAACTTTTTATAAATTGCTGCTGTGTATGTAAATCCGTCTGCCCATAAAATGAGTGAAAATACTGCTCATGACCTGGATGGGTAGACCAATTTTTAAATTCAATCCCCAGTTTGTAGGTTGCATTGCATTGAGGCATCCACTCACTTTCGCTAATATTTAATGTATCGAAGAATTGTTTTAACTGCGGAGTCGAGCCTTCACCAACACCAATAGGCGCAATTGTTGGTGATTCAATTAAAGTGACATGGGTATTAGTGAGAGAATGATTTAATAAATTAGCAGCCATCCACCCTGCTGTACCACCACCAACAATAATAATATTCATACTAGATCTGGCCTTTTGCTAACTCTGAACAACGACAAAATCGGTGTAAATATTGCTCATGTGTTGGTAAGTGAGTAACGTATTGCTGTTGGATAGTCGCTATATTAGATAAGAACTCATCAAGCTCAGAATCTGAAATTGCACGTGCGAGCGGGTGATAACTTTGTGGTCGGATCCCTTGTCCAATTAAAACTTGTAGCCAAGCAACCTCTGAAAAAAGTTCATCTGCTTGTATTGAAAGCGTGCCTGTTCGTTTAAATAGTGCAATACGTTGCTGTAATGAGTCAGGTAATGTCATAGCGCCACACCGTTGCCAAAATGGAGACTGCTTTTGATTAACAGCGTAATGCAAAATAATAAAATCACGAATTTTTTCAAATTCATTTTTGGCTTGTAAATTATAAGCATGCGCCGATAACTCACAATCAGGGTGCGCCGGAAATAACTTAATAAACCGAGCTATACTGGTTTGTATTAAATGTAAGCTGGTAGATTCCAAAGGTTCTAAAAAGCCACTAGATAAACCAATACTTAAACAGTTTTTAAACCACTGCTGTTCGCGTCTTCCTGGCGTGAACTTAATATGTTTTGGGGCCGTTATGGTCTCAGTTTCTAAACTATTTAATAACTGTTGTTCAGCTTGTTCAGCACTCATAAATTGGCTGCTATATACCAGCCCATTCCCCACTCTATTTTGCAGCGGAATTTGCCATTGCCACCCGGCATCTTTTGCAATCGAACGAGTAAATGGCGGCGTATTTTTCAGCGGTTTAGTTTGCACTGCAATTGCACGATCACAGAAAAGCCAATGCTGATAACTTTGGTATTTAACCCCCAACGCCTGTTCAATCAAGCGCGCATTGGAGCCGCTGCAATCAATAAAAAAATCACCTTTTATGGTTTGTTCATCACTGAGTTCAAGTGTTTTAATCAAGCCATTATCGTCTAATTTTACAGACTCCATCGTACCACTGAGATATTCTACACCTTGCGCAATTGCAAACTCTTGTAATAACTTTGCGTATTTGCCCGCATCAAAGTGATAAGCATAAGTAAGCCCAGCTAAAGGCGTTTTACCAATCTGTGGATTTGGGTGGAATTTATTATGGTTTGCCGCAATGGCATTAACACTGAAGTCCCATAAGGTTTGCGTTGTTTTGCTTTGGTTGCTTTTGAGCCAAAAGTGATGAAATGGGGTGATCCCAAGCCCTCTGCCAATATCACCAAATGCATGCTGGTAACTATCGCCTTGTTGGCCCCAATTTTCAAATTGAATACCAAGTTTATAAGTGCCTTGAGTGCGCTTTAAAAAAACGTGTTCATCAAGCCCCAAGACATTGTTGAAAGTCTGTATCGCAGGGATAGTTGCCTCCCCTACACCAACAGTTGGAATATCGGGTGATTCTATTAAAGTGATTGATAGCTGCTTAGAAAACACTTTTGCTAACATCGCAGCGGTCATCCAACCTGCACTGCCGCCGCCTAAGATAACAATTTTTTCTATCGCTTTCATTTATCACTCCTCACAAGTAAAAAAGGGATCTCTATTGAGATCCCTAGTATCTTGTCTCAATCGCGTTTAATACAACTGAATCATACTGACTTGGGTATATTTAATTAAAATTTATAAGCAAAGCCTAATAAATAATTAGCCCCATAGCTTTGATAATCACGTACCGTTGCTTTATTGCCGTCATGATAAGTTACAAACGGCTCATCAGTTAAGTTTTGTGCTTGTAGCGATACAGTAAGACCTTGTAATGCTTCAATGCTAGACTCAGAGAAATCGTAACCAATTTGGGCATCCCAGATAGTCTCTTCTGCAACAACGACCGTTGTTCTTGCTAATGATAGACCATTTACTTCACCTAAGAAGTCAGAGCGGTAACGCATACTCACACGTGCTTGAAAACCGTAGTTTTCATAATAAAGTGTCCAGTTATAAACTTTATCTGATAGACCTGGAATTTCTTCTTTCTCACCATTGAGGTTATCAAGCGAAGAATCTAAAAAGGTAGCGCTAATAACTGTACCAAAGCCTTCAAGGCTATCGCTGAGTATATTACCTGGTAATGTCGCTGTTAACTCAAGGCCTGATACTTTTGCATCGCCTACGTTATCCCATGCGCTCACTAGACCTTGGTTAGTGATCGGCACTTCACCATTAGGTGTATCAACATCAGCAAAATCACCCACTATTTGCGTGTTGAACTGCCAATCTTCTATGTCTTTATGAAATAAAGCAGCTGCAAAATAACCTTCCGCACTAAAGTAATACTCATACGATAAGTCGATTTGATTAGCAATAACAGGACGCAAACTTGGGTTACCGCCACTTGCACTCCATGGTGAATTCTCTAGATTAGTCGGTGGTGTTGTAACGTTGTTTTTTGCCGCATCAAAGCTGTAGCTGTTACTTGCATTCATACGATCCATACGTGAACGCGACATTGTACGAGCTAAACCAAAGCGTAGCATTTGATCTTCAGTCAACGATAAGTTCAAGTTCAAGCTTGGTAAAAATTCAGTATACTTGTCGCCTGCTCTATTTGATTGTACACGGACAAGCCCTGTATCCGGATCTGAATCAACCGCATAACCGTCAGAGCTTTGATCTGTATTTACAATTTGCAAGCCCACGTTGCCGCGTGCAGGTAAACCAAACAATTCAGTATCTAAATCAGCTTTAACATATGCAGTTAAAATATCCTCTTGTACAGTCCAAATATTTGCCCAACGGCCTGTATCAGTATCAGCTTGATTAAATGAATCGTACGCGCCGCTGTTGTATAGGGCTAACGAATCATACGCAATCATGTCACCCATACCAATAAAATCAAGTGATACTGAGCCTAAGTAGTATTCATCTGGGATACGCACCATTTCAGGATACTGCTTGAGGCGCAGGTACTCACCAGTATCTTGTTTATCTTTCTCACGGCTGCTGTAGTTAACACCAAATTCAACTTGGCTTATCTGGCTGTTTTCAATGTAAGTTTTTGCACTTAACTTTAATGATGCTAATTCATCTTCAATATGTGGTCTATTTAAAAAGCCATCTTGACCATCGCCACCAACAATACTATTGCCCCAAGTACGTGCTGCACCCAGTTGAAATAAGTCACGATCTGAATAATCAAGAGTAGGGGTAAAAGTTGCTCCAGCCATGCCACTATCAAGGCTGTATTGTAGGTTATCACCAAGGCCTTCATTGTCACCACGTCCTGTCGCTGCATAGCTCTCAAGACCCCAGACATCACGTTCAACCTTTGAATAACTCACATCAGCAGCCACTTGCCAACTGTCATTTATATCGTATTCAACGTTAAAACCAAGCGCGAGTAAATCAGCAGTCCTAAAGTTTACGTCATTACGAACTAAGGTTTTAATATTATTAACTTGGCCTTGGGTAACAACTCCACCATTGGTAGCTAACGTTTCATAATTTGTGTCTGCACGACCCGCATTTAATGGCAGCTCTATGCCTCGTAAAATTTGCTTATCTTCAAAATCAACATACATTGCATCGGCAGTAATATGCAGTTTATCTGATGGCGCAAATTCAAGCACCCCTAAAAAGCTATCTCTTGTTAGCTCTGATGAACGTGCATAAGGCTTAGCGCCAGTCAAACGTAAATCGCCGTCAGCACCACTTGGATCATAACCCCATGCATTCCAGCGTTGTTCTTGATTTGGTGATTCCATGTGGGCATAAGCAAATGCAACACCAATGGTATCATCAGCAAATTGATCTACATAACCAAACGAACCACGATAACCTTTATTATCCATTTCTGGATTAACTGCATCCATTTCGTTTTGTTCAAAACGCACATTTGCAGTAATTGATTGTTCACCGGCTGATAGAGGACGCGTAGAGCGTAAATCAACGGTACCGCCAATCCCTTGAGTCGTTAAAGATGCGTCTGGCGTTTTATATACAACAACTTCGCTGATCACTTCTGACGGGTATAAGTCGTATTCAACACCACGGTTATCACCAATCGATACTTGCTCACGACCATTAAATGTTGTGGTACTAAAGTCTTCGCCCATACCACGAATAGTAATTGAACTTGCACGGCCATCTAATCGTTGCGCTGCAAGACCTGGTAGACGAGCAATTGATTCTGCAATAGATGAATCTGGTAACTTACCGATATCTTCTGCTGAGATTGCCTCAACTACTGAACTGCTGAAACGTTTAGTGTCAATAGCTTGGATTAAACTACGACGAAAACCTTTCACTTCAATGACTTCTAAATCTTCATTCGCAGTTGTTTGTTGCTCAGCTGCAAAACCTGACATGCTTGTTAAGCCTGCGGTTGCAAGTGCAATTGTTAATATACTTGGTTTGAACATAGACATGATGTGTTTCCCGTTACCCAATTTTATATTACTAACTTTTAGCGAGTTGCTTGTGATAGGAGCATAACCCGATGTTAGCTATTTTGTTGTCAGGATGAATATTAACGCCCGTTTTATTTTATTAACAACTTTATGCATACGTATTCAGACTAGTGCAAAACCAATAACTTTAACAAAAAATTCACACAAATAATGGCAACACCTTGTTTTTATAGGTATAAAGAGCGGGCAATTGATCATTCTATTTTATAAAAGAAATATGCACTGCTTCGAGCTCCTTTAGCGCGGCGATTTACAGTTTAATACCTTAATTATTAGTGCATTCACACTTTACATTCGAGTCAAGACCGCCCCCCTCACAAAATGCCAATTGGTAAGACCATTAATGGCACTGCACCATAACGCTACAGAACCCATAGAATATGCACCAAGTTGGATTTGCTACTTTGTTAATGATACGAAAACGAGAATTGGTAAACATCTATTTGCCGCTCACATACCTTTGTTAATAGGTTTTTCAGAAGCTGTTTTCCTTATCAAAGCGATCTATTTAGCATGCATACGTATGCATCCTTTTTACAGTATCAAGCCCTTCACGTATGCTTTTTAAAAAATAACGTAGTTTGCTTTAATTGAACTGCTAACAAGATTACGAACACACCATTTCTAAACAGTAATAATTGCTAGGGTAAAATGGGGAGTGTTGTCACGATGGAGAAAAAAATGGCTCAACAGCAGTGGTATAAGGGTGCCGTGATTTATCAGGTTTATCCGCGCAGTTTTCAAGATACCAACGGTGACGGCATTGGTGATTTAAAAGGGATCATCAGCCGGATAGACTATATTAAAAGTCTGGGTGTTGATGCTATTTGGATCTCACCATTTTTTAAATCACCAATGAAAGACTTTGGCTATGATATCAGCGATTATCGTGACGTAGACCCTCTTTTTGGCGATCTTAATGACTTTGATGAGCTCATTGCACAAGCTCATCAACGCGATATTAAAATTATTATTGATCAAGTATTGAGCCACACATCAGACCAACATCAATGGTTTTTAGATAGCCGAGAAGACAAAACTAACGACAGATCTGATTGGTATGTATGGGCTGATGCAAAACCAGATGGCACCCAGCCAAACAACTGGCTTTCAATTTTTGGTGGCCCTGCTTGGCAATGGGAGCCGCGTCGTGGCCAGTATTATTTACACAACTTTTTTACTGAACAACCGGATCTTAATTTTCATAATCCAGATGTACGTCAAGCAGTATTAGATAATGTTGAGTTTTGGCTTAAAAAAGGGGTAGATGGTTTTCGCCTAGATGCAATTAACTTTTGTTATCACGATGCACAGCTACGTGATAACCCAGCCAAACCGCCAGAAAAACGCCAAGGCCGTGGTTTTAGCGAAGATAATCCATATGCATTTCAGTATCATCATTATAATAATACCCAACCTGAAAATATCAGCTTTATGCAAGATATTCGTACCCTGTTAGACAAATATCCTGGTACCGTGTCTTTGGGTGAAATATCATCCGAGGATTCACTTGCTACTATGGCTGAATACACAGCCGGTGGCGATAAACTGCATATGGGTTACAGTTTTGAGCTACTAACCAATGATTATAGCAGTGAGTATATTCGTACAACAGTTAAAACATTGGAAGAACGAATGACAGAAGGCTGGCCATGCTGGGCCTTTAGTAACCATGATGTAGAACGTGTTGCTAGTCGTTGGAGTAACAATGGTGAAGTAAACTCAGAGCAGTGTAAAATGCTTACCGCCCTACTCGCTTCATTGCGCGGTAGTGTATGTATGTACCAAGGTGAAGAGCTAGGTCTTGGCGAAGCAAGTGTGGCGTTTGAAGACTTACAAGACCCATATGGGATAACTTTTTGGCCAAACTTTAAAGGCCGAGATGGCTGTCGTACGCCTATGCCATGGCACAATGATGACGGTGAACAGGCCGGATTTTCTGCAACGAAACCTTGGTTACCTGTTGACGAAAACCACAAACGCCAGACTGTAAGCAAACAAGATAGCGATAGCGATTCGATTCTAAATGCGTTCCGCCATTTTATGACATG
Organism: Pseudoalteromonas sp. SR44-8; assembly: GCF_014163635.1. NCBI lineage: Bacteria > Pseudomonadati > Pseudomonadota > Gammaproteobacteria > Alteromonadales > Pseudoalteromonadaceae > Pseudoalteromonas > Pseudoalteromonas sp. SR44-8. The sequence continues at coordinate 19,302 of NZ_JACJDS010000048.1, read as the reverse complement.
GCGTAAGCAACAAGCTATCTTACTCGAAGGCGATATTGAATTTATTAATACCCCTGAGCCATTGTTAGCTTTTTACCGTCGTTTTGCAGGCCAGACTATGTTGTGCGTATTTAACCTAGCTCAAGAGCCTGCAAGCCTCAACATTGAACACACTGATATTGTGCAACATACAGAATTGAATCATCACAATGGCAGCTTAGAGAAACAAACCCTTACCCTACCCGGTTTTGGTTGTTTTTACGCAGCAGTTAGTTAATTTCAAAATCTAATTACAACACTGCATATATAAAATTAAGAAACTAACCATTGTTATAGACTATCATAACTTAGTTCTTAAGGAACGCAGGTCGTGTGATCTACCTATTTTAAACGGCAAATATCATTATTTTTTTCAATGAATTGCCGCTTACAATTTACCGCTAGTTGATCAAGTACACGGTGTATCTTATAATTACACTGTGTTCGCAGTATGCTCAGCCAAACCAGCGATTCTGCAATATGCGGTTTTTTTTAATAAAACCCCTTGAGTTATTCCATGACTCTAGCTCTTTGAAAAATAATCGATTTGTCAACGAGTCGCGTATATATCGAGTAACTCATCAAGGTTAAACTGTATTCTTTTAAATTAGTAACAGGGGAAACGGGGCGCTTTTCATTGGGTAGATAAATAAGCATATACTCGGATCCATTTTTCTTCCAGCGTACTGTTAACTCAAGTGGCTGACTACCCCACTTCTCGGGCAAATTTTTGAGTTTACTATTATTTTCTTTAAGCTCTACACCAGCGTAATAAGCTGATGTGACGGTTGGGTTAATGTTTTTATTCGCTCTGACCAAAAAGTAGCCGCCATCTTGAGATATTTGCTCAAAGTAATCTAAGTCAAAATACCCTGTATCAGCAAGTAATAACGTATTTTCTAGTGTGTGACGACCAGGTAAAAAGGCTAGCTCAGTGTCAACATCAGGACGGGTATCTATTTCACAAGGCTGTTAGTTTAATAGGTCGTAGGTAACATGCAACTCAATTTCGGCAGGACTTATAGCAGTAAAGCGACCAGCAAAAACCACAGCTAATTCATCATGTAGAACAAATGATGAGCCATCTTGCAATAACACTCGCTGTATTCCTAGCTGGGTAAAAAAGGTTTTATCCAGCGTGTTACAGTCAATTTAGACATCGCTTAAGTAACGAGTTCACGGACTAGTTCAGTCAAGGCAGGTTTATAATTTATCGTGCAATTAGCCTGCGTTCGCAGGTTCTAATGGATATCTGGCAAGTTAGCGTCTTGCAAGCAAGATAAGCTTTTGAATACAGCTTTGAGCAGATAAACAATCAATCGGCAACGGTGTCGAATTTGAAATCCAGAGGTTTTTGCAAGCTTAATTAGATGCTTTTCTGAGATAAGGGCTTTAAATTGATTTGAAACTTGGTTAATCTGCGGCTGAACTCTGTTTTTGGTCATGTTTTTATTGGCGTAACTATTTGATCATTAACATAGTTCAACTTCAATTTTTCTTAAGATCTAACCTATGAATATGCCTTAAATATAAGGCTAAATTATATTGAACCAACCAGTAATAGAATATCTTGGATACTTTGCGAAAGGTGTTACGTAACTTACTGAATGTGGTAAGTTTACATCAAATAAACTAAGAGTATTATTTTTCGGGAAAAATGTATCAACCATCCCCCCTTCAGCATTAAAAAAGTGTAGTAAACCACCCCAATCAGGATGCCAGTTTGGTGTAAAACCAAACACATAGGCAATAGCTCTACCTTCACTAGGTAGCACATCATTATGCCTTGTTAAAAAATTACCTGATATATAGCGTGTTACTTGTACACTTGCACTAATTACATTTTCATTACCAGTGATCTGTCGAATAAAGTTAAGGCAAACATCTGAATTCAGATAATTAAAAAGAGCTTTATATAAAGAAAATTCTGTATTTTTATTGATATTATGTCGCCCATAAAAAAGCCAATTCCATTTGAAGCATCTTTATAGATTGTCCTTTGGAGTTCTCTTTTTTCTTCTGTAGTCATATTCTCTAATTCACGATCTGAAGATTGAATATATTTACCATCTATAGCAAAAGCATTTAGAAAACTCGTCTTATTTTCGACCGCTTCGTGCAAAAGTGATGCACTTTCATCTGTCCATACGTCTGAGAGTATGACCTTTTTATTCTTCATATACTCTTTTTGTATACACTCCAGCTTTTCAGTTGTATTTTTTAACTCAACCATTTTTACCTCATAAAAAAAGCCACTCTAGAGTGGCTTTAAATTAAATTATTAATAATGCATTAAAATTTAATCGTTGCTCGTAAATATACAAAGCGGTCCATATTCACATCATACTCAGTAACTGAGAAGTTGTTTGTAGATATTGCTACATCGTTATTGCTATATTCTGGCGTTGGTTCTTTAGCAAATAAATTCTCTATACCTAATGAAAGCTTTGTGTTATAGGCATCTAGCGCATAACCAACTGAAACATCATGCACAAAGTAAGAACCGATCTCCGCAGCCATACCTGGATAGTTCTCAGCTCCATATAAAATATCGTAGTTGTTATGTAAACGATCTACATAGCGTGTTTGCCAATGAGCGTCAAAATCACCCATCGACCAATCAACTGCAAATGTACCTTTATATTCAGGGAAACCTCCATTCCCATACTGAATACCAACTTGGTCTTCACCATCAAATTCATTTGTCATCACATATGACAAGTCTAGTGACGTTTTAAAGCTACCGTATTCAGTATCAAATTTATAAGCTGTATAGAAATCAATACCTTCAACATTATAATCACCTGAATTCTGCAGGAAGTTACGTAAATCTGTAACATTACCATTAGAGTCCCGTTCAATATAATCACAAGACTTAGCATTTTCACCAGTAGCACATTCGCTCAATATACGTGGAGAGCCATATCGACCGATTGAATTTGTAACTTCAATGTCATAGTAATCGATTGTGAACTCTAAACCATCAACATAACTAGGATTGTATACAACACCAAATGTTTTTGATTCTGATTCTTCTGGTTTTAAATCTGGAGTAGAAACGCGAGTTTCACGAATTTGCGTATTAGCTTGTGAGTATCCATCTGGAACGCCTGCACAACCAGGAAGGTTAGGTACAACACCGTCCACTGAATTACATGGATCTGTTAATGTAGGAAATGAATCAGAATTACCTGCATATAAATCCGAAATTGAAGGAGCTCTATAACCTTCAGCCCATGTACCACGAAGTAGAATGTCGTCGATAGGACGGTATTCTACACCCACTTTAGCAGTAGAGTTGCTACCATATGCACTGTGATCTGAGAATCGAATTGCTGGTGAAATAGTTAAGCCTTCAAAAACAGGGATTGATAGCTCAACATATGCCTCATCTAAGCGAAAACCACCAGAGGTAGCATCACGCTGGTTACCAGATGTTTCACCACTTTGTGTTAATGGATCTGGCGTATCGTAACCAGTTTCTTCACGACGCTCTAAACCGATAGCCATACCTACAACACCTGCAGGTAATTCAAACGCATCACCCGCAAAGTTTAATGTGTAATCTTTTAGCTCTAAACCTTCGCGGGATACACTATCAAAAGTTACATAATCAACCATTTCCGGTGTTATAGAACCTTCACCGCCAAACAAATTTAGAGGGACACACGAAGTAGATGCGTTACAATTATCACCTAATGCTTGGTTAATACGAGTAAGATTAAGTAGACCTGTGGTTAAAACGTCTTGGCTATTTTTGCCGTAAATATATGATGCATCCCAAACCCAAGAAGTATCACCGATACCACCTTCTAAGCCAACCATTGCACGGTAAGTAGTATCATTTTGTTTATAAATACGGTTACCAGCTTCAATAAAACGGCGCTGTCCAGCAAAAGGGACATAACCTTCAACACCAGCGCGTGATGCATCACCATATAACGTTTCACCGAAAGGGTTATAGATATTATTTGCATGAATATCTACTTTACTTGCTGCTGAACCAAAAGACGCACCAATGGTAAGCGGCATCGCTGCTAACAACTGAGACGATTGACGATTGGTCATCATGAAGTCAGAAACTAATCTAACGTCATCAGATAAATCGTAAAATGCTTGTACATACATACTATTACGTACTTGCGGAGTAGCTAAGTAGTTATCCGGTGCATAATTATATACATCACCACTGCGATCTCTGAACGAATCAAGGCCAACGTCCGAACCAGCACCATTAGGAACTAAGTCAAAACCTGCATTAGGTTTTCCAGTGTTATTTTCGGTATAACCTTGAGCTAGTAAATCACTACGTAATGAATCAGAAATAGCACTAGATGTTAAACGAAGACGGCCTTTTTCTGTTGTTGAACTGTTACCCATTGATGAGATATCACGATCACCAGCCCAAATTTCAGCTTGAGTAACGTGGCTAAGGTTCATCATTAAGCCACCTTTATCAGAGGTGGTACCAATTGTTAAATCAGCTGAATATTGACGACCATCGTTATATTTTAAGTTTTCACCACCATAAACTGAAAGCTCTGCACCTTCAAAGTCTTTACGTGTGATGATATTAACAACACCGGCTATCGCATCTGAACCATAAATTGCTGATGCGCCATCTTTAACAACTTCAACACGCTCAATTGATGACGCTGGAATGGTATTTAAATCAACCGTAGAACCTAATGAAGAAACCCAACGTTTACCATTTACTAATACTAATAAACGCTCTGCACCTAGGTTGCGTAAATCCATGTTAGTGGCACCGGTACCACCATTATTGAATGCAGTATTTAAAGCGGCACCTGCTGCTGGAATTTGCTGTAGGATATTACCAATGCTGATCTGGCCACTTGCTTCAAGATCAGCACGGTCTAGAACAAGCACAGGGCTTGCGCTTTCTAAATCAGTTCGTTTAATACGTGAACCAGTTACCTGAATACGTTCAACTTTTTCTACACCTTCTTCTGCAGCAAATGAGCTTGCTGAAAAAGCAGCTGTTGATGCTGCACCAAAAGCGATCGCTAAGCGAACTGCCTTTGAAACTTTATTATTTAACATTTGATTCTCCCTGGTCATATTAATATATGATTTTATTAGTTTTAATTACTCATAAAAAAGCTAATAAGTATCCATAAAAGATACTAAGTACCTAATTGAGCAAATGGATAGTAATATCAGGTACAGCCAAAGGTCAACACTTATTTAACTTTAAATCCATCAACTTTACAGTTAAGGAACAAAAAAGCACAACTAATAAACAATATAAGCAACTGTTTTTATTGATTATTAATTTTATATTTACATTTATCGAAAAGACTAATACAAATAAATTAACAAGTAATACATTCAATAATTGAATCAAAACCCTTAATTCTTTAATTTTATTAGTTAAGACGATTTCTGTATGAAGGGAATAAAATGAGTTAGCGGCAAATTGACGGAGATTTTTCAAAAGGTAGTTTTGTAACAGTATTTGAAGACCATACCTCATCATTCAATAATTTAAGACAGAATTTTGCTACATGTTATATGACTCCGTTTAATATTTTTTCAAATACTGAAAGGTAAAAACTTAGTTGAAAATCAGACATAACTATTAAAAGGCGTTATACATGTAATAGCATCATAAACTAGTAATTCTACATTGGTTATTAACAGTTCTACTTAGCTTTTTTCAGTATTGAATAAAACATAACAAAAATTAACGAATTTAAAAAAGTTAACCGAGTTTAATATCGATAAGTTTTTCTTAATGTAAACTTACCCTTCATTTATACCACTTCAATTAAAATAATTTTTAGTCAATTAAATACAAGCCGAAAACTACCATATTTTCGTTATAATACTAATTAATTATCGCTGCTTAAATTTAGGTAAGTTCCCGACCTGCTTTAATAAAAAAATAAAAACCAAAAGATGCCTTAAATATAAGGCTAAATTACATTAAACCAACCAGTAATAGAATATCTTGGATACTTTGCGAAAGGTGTTACGTAACTTACTGAATGTGGTAAATTTACATCAAATAAACTAAGAGTATTATTTTTCGGAAAAAACGTATCAACCATCCCCCCTTCAGCATTAAAAAAGTGTAGTAAACCACCCCAATCAGGATGCCAGTTTGGTGTAAAACCAAATACATAGGCAATAGCTCTACCTTCACTAGGTAGCACATCATTATGCCTTGTTAAAAAATTACCTGATATATAGCGTGTCACTTGTACACTTGCACTAATTACATTTTCATTACCAGTGATCTGTCGAATAAAATTAAGGCAAACATCTGAATTCAGATAATTAAAAAGAGCTTTATATAAAGAAAATTCTGTATTTTTATTGATATTATGTCGCCCATAAAAAAAGCCAATTCCATTTGAAGCATCTTTATAGATTGTCCTTTGGAGTTCTCTTTTTTCTTCTGTAGTCATATTCCCTAATTCACGATCTGAAGATTGAATATATTTACCATCTATAGCAAAAGCATTTAGAAAACTCGTCTTATTTTCGATCGCTTCGTGCAAAAGTGATGCACTTTCATCTGTCCATACGTCTGAGAGCATGACCCTTTTATTTTTCATATACTCTTCTTGTATACTCTCCAGCTTTTCACTTATATTTTTTAACTCAACCATTTTTTACCTCATAAAAAAAAGCCACTCTAGAGTGGCTTTAAATTAAATTAAATTATTAATAATGCATTAAAATTTAATAGTTGCTCGTAAATATACAAAGCGATCCATATTTACATCATACTCAGTAACTGAGAAGTTGTTTGTAGAGATAGCTATATCGTTATTGCTATATTCTGGTGATGGTTCTTTAGCGAATAAATTCTCAATACCTAGTGTTAACTTAGTATTATAAGCATCTAATGCGTAGCCTACTGAAACATCATGTACAAAGTAAGAACCGATCTCCGCTGCCATACCTGGGTAGTTTTCAGCACCATATAAAACATCGTAATAGTTCTGTAAACGATCTACATAACGAGTTTGCCAATGAGCGTCAAAATCACCCATCGACCAATCAACTGCAAATGTACCTTTATATTCAGGGTAACCAGCATCACCATACTGAATCCCAACTTGATCTTCACCATCAAATTCATTCGTCATCACATATGACAAGTCTAGTGACGTTTTAAAGCTACCGTATTCAGTATCAAATTTATAGGCTGTAAAGAAGTCAATACCTTCTACGTTGTATGAACCTGAATTTTGTAGGAAGTTACGTAAATCAACAACATTACCGTTTGCATCGCGATCAATATAATCACAAGACTGAGCATTATCGCCTGTTGAACATTCATTCAGAAGTCTTGAAGCACCATAACGACCGATTGAGTTTGTAACTTCAATATCATAATAATCGATTGTGAATTCTAAACCATCAACATAACTTGGGTTATAAACAATACCAAATGTTTTTGATTCTGACTCTTCCGGCTTAAGATCTGGCGATGATACATTTGTAATACGAATTTGAGTATTTGCTTGTGCATAACCATCTGGTACACCAGCACAACCTGGAAGATTAGGAACTGCACCCTCAACTGAATTACATGGATCTGTTAGTGTTGGATATGAATCAGCATTACCTGCATATAAATCCGAAATTGAAGGAGCTCTATAACCTTCAGCCCATGTACCACGAAGTAAAATGTCGTCGATTGGACGGTATTCTACACCCACTTTAGCAGTAGAGTTGCTACCATATGCACTGTGATCTGAGAATCGAATTGCTGGTGAAATAGTTAAGCCTTCAAGAACAGGAATTGATAGCTCAACATATGCCTCGTCTAAGCGGAAACCACCAGAAGTAGCATCACGTTGGTTACCTGACGTTTCACCACTTTGCGTTAGTGGATCTGGAGTATCATAACCAGTCTCTTCACGACGCTCTAAACCGATAGCCATACCAACTACACCAGCTGGTAATTCAAATGCATCACCCGCAAAGTTTACTGTATAATCTTTTAGCTCTAAACCTTCACGCGATACGCTATCAAACGTTACGAAATCAACCATTTCCGGTGTAATTGAACCAGCACCACCAAATAAGTTAAGCGGTACACATGACGTTGATGCGTTACAGTTATCACCAAGTGCCTGATTAATACGCGTTAAATTTAATAGACCTGTTGTTAATACGTCTTGGCTATTTTTACCGTATATATATGATGCATCCCAAACCCAAGATGTATCGCCAACATTACCCTCTAAACCAACCATTGCGCGGTATGTTGTATCATTTTGTTTGTAAATACGATTACCTGCTTCTACAAATCGACGTTGACCTGCATAAGGTACATATCCGTCAACACCAGAACGTGCGCCATCACCATATAAAGTTTCACCGAAAGGGTTATAGATATTATTTGCATGAATATCTACTTTACTTGCAGATGCACCAAAAGACGCACCAATAGTAAGTGGCATTGCAGCTAATAACTGAGATGACTCACGGTTTGTCATCATGAAATCAGATACTACTCTAAGATCATCAGAAAGGTCATAAAAAGCTTGTACGTACATACTATTACGTACTTGTGGAGTCGACAAATAGTTTTCTGGTGCATAGTTATACACATCACCACTGCGATCTCTGAATGAATCAATGCCTACACCTGAACCAGCACCATTTGGAACTAAATCGAAGCCAGCATTAGATTTTCCAGCGTTATTTTCAGTATAACCTTGAGCTAGCAAATCATTTCGAAGTGAATCTGAAATAGCACTAGATGTTAAACGAAGACGGCCTTTTTCTGTTGTTGAACTGTTACCCATTGATGAGATATCACGATCACCAGCCCAAATTTCAGCTTGAGTAACGTGGCTAAGGTTCATCATCAAGCCACCTTTATCAGAGGTGGTACCAATTGTTAAATCAGCTGAATATTGACGGCCATCGTTATATTTTAAGTTTTCACCACCATAAACTGAAAGCTCTGCACCTTCAAAATCTTTACGTGTGATGATGTTCACAACACCAGCTATCGCATCTGAACCGTAAATCGCTGATGCGCCATCTTTAACAACTTCAACACGTTCAATTGATGCTGCTGGAATGGTATTTAAATCAACTGTTGAACCTAAAGATGATATCCAACGTTTGCCATTCACTAAAACCAATAGACGCTGTGCGCCTAGGTTACGCAAATCCATGTTAGTTGAACCATTACCGCCATTATTAAATGCAGTATTCAATGCAGCACCTGCGGCAGGGATTTGCTGTAAGATATTACCGATACTGATCTGGCCACTTGCAGCAATATCTGAACGGTCTAGTACAAGTACAGGACTAGCACTTTCTAAATCGGTTCGTTTAATACGAGAACCAGTAACTTGGATACGTTCTACTTTATCAACACCTTCTTCTTCTGCTGCGAATGAAGTTGCTGAAAATGCAGCTGTTGATGCTGCACCAAAAGCGATCGCTAAGCGAACTGCCTTTGAAACTTTATTATTTAACATTTGATTCTCCCTGGACCACTATATTGTGGGTTATTTTTATTTAGTTTTTGTAAACTATCGCAACACTTAATGTTGCAACTGCACAATGATAGTAAACAAAAAAAACCAAGATGCCAACATTTGTTCACATTAATTTAATTTAAATGTGGGGTAAAATCGATAACATACTGAAAAAAGGTACTAAAACGACTAAAATAGCAACAGTGATATTTAAAACACTTTCCTATGTATACTTTTTAGCAACAAAAACAGCTCAATAATACCCATATTTGGAACTATCTAAAGGAGTTGTAATTGTATTTTATTAGACGAGTTAAAATCTTTATTCAAGGGAAGCAGGATCATTTGTGCGATTGGTTTGAGTTGTTTTTCTACATAAATTGCATAGTCATATTTTTGACTTGTCTGGGTTTGCTGCATGTTTGCATAGAGCTCTGCACCAATATGGGTGTACACATATTCAACAATTTGGCCTTTATTAATGACAAACTCAGGGTGAGTTGCTTGGTATTTTTTGACAGCTTGGACTTGAGGAGGGATGTTTTTTTGATAATCAGCCAAGTGTTGGCCGAGTTTTTTTCTGTATACGAGTTTGTCGTCAAATTCCCCAGCATACAAACGCGTAATGTAACTTTCAATAATCGGTGTTAACATTTCAACAGTAAAACTGTCGCTGAATAAAGTTTCAAACAGTTTGGTTTGAAATTCATGCGCTAATTCTGTCCAGTCACTTCGCACGGTTTCCATGCCTTTGAAAATTAGCTCTTTTTTATCTTCGCATTGTACCTGGCCAACATAACGTTTTTTTGAGCCGGTGGTTTTGCCACGGATAGTCGGCATAAAGAATGGGCTATAAAGTGTTTCGAATTCTATTTCTAAATAACTTTGTGTCGCAAAGCGCTGTTTTATTGTTTGCTGCCATTTTTCATTAATAGTATTCGCTAATTGCTTGCCAATTTCTTTGCAGTTATCTGAATCAAGTTCATCTGGTAGGCTCACAAATGTTGAATCGGTGTCACCATAAATAACAGTATAACCAAGCTCTTCGATCCACAGTCTGCTAGTTTGCATTATTTCATGACCACGCAAAGTAATAGAGCTTGATAAGCGTGGATCGTAAAAACGACACCCCTTTGAACCTAACACCCCATATAAACTGTTCATGATGATTTTTATAGCTTGCGATAGCATGGGCTGAGCAGTGTTTTTTGCATGTTGCCTTGATGAGGCTAACTTTTTTATTAAATTAGGAAGGTGATGCTCAGTGCGAGAAAAAAAAGCGTCTTTAAAACCTGCAATCGCGTTATCAGGCTCCTCTAAGCCGCGAATTAACCCAAGCGGATCAATACAAAACGTTTGCATAATCGATGGATACAAGCTTTTAAAATCCAACACGATAACATTTTTATAAAGCCCAGGAATTGACTCCATCACAAAACCGCCTGGGCTTTCAAATGATAAGCCATGATCGCCTAGATTCGGTGCAACATAACCGCTTCGATGCAATAACGGTAAATATAAGTTAGTAAAAGCAGCCACTGAGCCACCCATTCGTTCTAACTCTAATCCTGTTAACTGCGTGCGAACAATAGCAAATTCAATGAGTTTTAACTTTGCAAAGATACGATTAACTAACACACAATCTTGACGGTTATACGCCGCTAGTGAGAGTTTATCTTCATTATATTGACGAATAATTTCACTCAAGCGGTTATCGCTTTGGATTAACTTTTTCTCGCCTAGTATTTTATGGCTCACATTAGCCAGTGAGAAACTATCAAAATGATAAGTAGCATTTTTTAGCGTATCTATGCCATCGATAACACAGCGCCCAGGCAGAGTTAAACGGGTAAAATGTCCTTCTCTGATCTGTAATTGACCATTACCTCGACCCAATAATAATTTAACGCCAAGGGCATCCGCGCGTCGATTAAGTACATTAAAATCAAATTCAATGACGTTCCAACCAATAATAATGTCAGGATCTGCTTGTTGTACCAGCTGTTGTAATTGAGTCAGCAAATCAATTTCATCATGGCACCAATGAATAGTCTGTTCACTCTGTTGTGGCTCGCCAACCATAATAACGCAATCAATCCCCTCACCTACTAAACCAACTGAAAACAACACGCCTTCACCACTGCACTCAATATCCAATGACAGCGTTTTAAAACGTGGTTTATACGAATCAGCTGCTTTTAGCTGGGCATTGTCGATTTGGATAAAGCCAGCTTGTTGAGTAACGTCGCCTGTCACCCACACCCCACCTCGAATAAAACGCTCCATTAAAAAGCGATCGCTGTGGCGTACATCACCTTCATATACTGTGATCTGGTTTTCTAAAAGCTGCCTTGCTTGATATAACGCTTGTGAGCTTGAAAAATAGCAAGCGATGCATTGTTCGCCACTAAAGTGTTTAATCGCAACGTCTTTAAATTCGACATTGATATTGTGCTTTAATAACAACTGAGCAGCTAAAGCACGTTGTTTTATTAAAATAAAAAATACCGCTTGTTGATTTGGCACTAACACTTTTATTGGACCGTGATCAGAGCTTAGCCAATAGCACAGTGTGATCCCGCTATGGCGGCTATACTTATCAGCAGAATATTGTTGCCTAGAAAGTATAAAGCCTTGATAGATTGCTTGTGTCAATGTTCGATCCCAATTAATATACAGCACTGTGATTATATACATACTTTAGGTTATTAACCCATGCTTTCTGATGCATTAAAAACAACGATAAGAAAAATTCACAAGCATGTGGCCGATAACCTCAGTGATTATCGCCCTCGCAGTAGCCAAAATTACTTAGTAGCCGAAATTGCAAAAACACTGGCGGGCGAGTACCACAAAAAACAGCGGATCTGCGTTATTGAAGCTGGTACTGGTACGGGTAAATCGCTGGCTTATTGTTTAGGTGCATTACCGCTGGCGCTTGCACAAAAAAAGAAGTTAATTATTTCTACTGCAACAGTAGCTCTGCAAGAGCAATTAATAAGTAAAGAACTCCCCTTTTTTAAAAAACATTCAGGCCTTGATTTCAAGTTTGATTTAGTCAAAGGCCGCCAGCGCTACCTATGTGCACACAAGCTACATAATGCGGTTAATGGTGACAATCAAACACAAATGGACTTTATGCCCACCCTTACTTCGCCATTAAGTGCGATGGAAACTAAATGTTTGCAGCAACTCTATGATGCTTACACCAATAAAAAGTGGCAAGGCGATCGAGACAGCTGGGCAGATACTATCCCTGATCGCGTTTGGGGATTAATTGCTTGCGATAAACATGCTTGTCAAAGACAAATGAAAGCACATCAAACCTGCCCTTTTCAACTTGCTCGTCAACGCTTGATGCAAATGGATGTATTAGTGATTAACCATTCATTATTATTAGCTGATCTTGATTTAGGTGGCGGGAAAATTCTGCCCGAGCCAGATAATAGTATTTACGTTATTGATGAAGCTCATCATCTTGCTCATATTACGCGTGACTTTTCATCTGCCGCAGCGACGATTAAAGGCACCATTGATTGGCTTGATAAACTCACTAAATTTAGTGGCAAAATGGCCAAAGTATTAGTAGGTCAAAAAGCCATTGGGCAAAATTTTAAGCTCTGTGACAGTATTAATGATGCCAATAAAGACTTAAAAGTTGTTCGCGATATTTTGGATAATGCCGATTTTAACTATTCAAAAGACGATACATACCGATTTGAACATGGTGAAATACCTGAATCGTTACACGCTAAAGCCAAAGATATCAGCGAGGCGACCCTCGATGCTCTGCGCTGCTTAAATAAAATGCACGATACCTTAGTACAAGATGTCAGTGATGGTGATATCAAACCCTATGTTGCCGATCCTATTTTAGGCGAAAGCGGTCATTACATTAATCGTTTAGAGCAACTAAACAAACTTTGGTATAGCTACGCCACCAAGGGTGAAGGCACACCACATGCACGTTGGATAAAGCGTTTAGAATACAAAAACCATCACGACCATCTACTCAGCGATTGCCCTATTGAAGTTGGCTACTATTTAAAAGATAAACTGTGGCGACAATGTGCCGGTGCGGTTTTATGCTCAGCGACCCTGACTGCACTTGGTTCATTCGATCATTTTGCTTACGAAAGCGGTCTTACTAAAGAAGCAGGTGTAAAATACTTAAAAGTACCTTCTCCGTTTGATTATCCTAATCAAGCCACTTTGCACATACCAACATCACACATCGAGCCGACCGATAAAGAATTTAGTGATCATCTGGCCAAAGTATTGCCGGATCACTTAAATACGCAACATGCTAATTTAGTGTTGTTTGCGTCTTACTGGCAAATGGATCATGTAGTAAAAGCTTTGCGCGCTAAACACCTCGACATTTTAGTACAAGGTGAAATGTCGCGTGAAGCACTGTTAAAGCAACATACAAAGAATATAGATGCGGGTAAAGGCAGTATTTTATTTGGCACACAAAGCTTATCCGAAGGACTCGACTTACCGGGTAAATACCTTGAGAACTTAGTGATCACTAAAATTCCATTCGCGGTACCCACCTCCCCCATTGAAGAGGCACAAGCAGAGTTTGTACAAAGTAAAGGGGGTAATCCGTTTTTATCTATCACGGTGCCTGATGCGGCTAAGAAATTAGTGCAAAGCTGTGGTAGACTGCTGCGTAAAGAGAACGATCAAGGGCGCATTACAATCCTAGATCGCCGTTTAGTGACCAAGCGATATGGCAAAGCCATGCTTGACACATTACCACCCTTTAAAAGACAAATAGATTATTAATGTTTGAACTTGCACTAGACCCAACAACCTGGGCACTTCTTTGCGCAGTGGCACTTGCCGCAGGCTTTATAGACGCAATAGCCGGTGGTGGTGGCATGTTAACCGTGCCAGCACTTTTAACAGCAGGATTGCCGCCCCATTTAACACTTGGCACTAACAAATTAGCCGCTAGCTTTGGCTCACTCACAGCAAGTGTTACTTACTTCCGTAAGCAATTATTTAATCCTCGATTCTGGGCAGCGTCAATTATAGCAACCGCCATTGGCGCTTTACTTGGTACCCTTATTGTTGACTACCTGAGTATTGAATTTTTAAACAAACTACTGCCTATTGTTATCATTATGGTAGCCTGCTACAGCTTATTTGGCAGTTTAAGTACGGTAGAACATGATCAATTACCACCATTGAACAAAACAACTAAAATAAAACAATGGCTACAAGGCTTAAGCTTAGGCTTTTTTGATGGCTTGGCAGGCCCTGGGACCGGGACTTTTTGGACTGCATCAAATAGTTTACTCTACAAAATGAGTTTACTGCTAAACTGTGGTTTAGCCCGTTCAATGAATTTTGTGTCAAATTTTGTATCACTGATTACTTTTGTAGCGCTTGGTCATGTTAACTTTTTACTCGGCATCACAATGGGCTTCTTTTTGATGTTTGGAGCCTGGCTTGGAGCTCATTCAGCAATTCGGTTTGGCAGTAAGTTTATTCGTCCTGTTTTTAATACTGTGGTGATAATTTTAGCGTTAAAACTAATTTACGAGGCTTATTTATAAAATGCGAACAGCTTCTTTTGATAAGCTTTGCCAACAAGTTGCAACCTTAAAGCAGCATGCTGAGCAATTTGATAAAGCCAAGTTATTTGCTAAAAACCGCTATATGCAGGCACAACCCAGTTTATTTGACCGAGGTGTGTTTACTACTAAAAGCATGAAATTAGTTGATTATGTGTTAGAAATTGAAGATGAAGTTAATAGCCTTCCACCACTGGAGCGTCGCCATGCTCATAATTATGCTTTAGAGCGTATCGGTAATCAGGTGCAAGCCGTATTTAACGTCATTAAATCAACCCCTATTTGGGAAAAAGAAAACAAAAGCACTTACAAACCCCGTAGTAAAACCAATAATAAATCGGCACCTTACCAACAAGCTGTAAAACAAATTATGCAACCCGCCCATGAGCTATATGACGAACTCAAACAAAATCATGAGTTCGAGCGTCGCTTAGTGCTAATGGTTGAAGAATGTAAGCTAAGAATGCAAAATGTGGGTCCTGTAAAAGCAAAAGCCATTAATTTAGAGATCCTTGCTCTTCATGGCCGCCTTGGTCGCTGCCGTAAGGCAATATCTGCCACCGAAGAAAAAATTCAAATAGTTGAAAAACAACAATTACGCTAGCTATGACTGTTTTTTATCATCCACTATACTCTGCGCTTGAACTGCCTTTACGACATCGTTTTCCAATCGCTAAATATAAATTGCTAAAACAAGAAATTGCAGAGCTTGGTTTTACTGACTTTATTAGCCCAAATAAAGCGACTAATGAACAGCTCCAGCTTTGCCACAGCCATGAGTATGTTGAACGCTTTATTAGCGGGCAGTTAACTGACAAAGAAATAAAGAAAATGGGTTTCCCATGGTCAAATCAACTGGTAGAGCGCACTTTATTTTCTGTTGGTGCAAGTATTCAAGCCTCTGAATACGCTTTAAAAACGCAGCTGGCGGTAAATCTCAGCGGCGGATATCATCATGCTTATAATGCTTACGGCAGTGGTTTTTGTATTTTCAACGACCTCGCGGTTGCCGCCGCTCATCTCATTAACACTGAGCAAGCATCAACGGTGCTGATTTTTGATTGTGATGTACACCAAGGTGATGGCACAGCAGAAATTTGTGGCTCTCTTGATGGAGTGATTAGCTGTTCGATTCATTGTCAGCAAAACTTTCCACGTTTAAAGCAGCATTCTGATTATGATTTCTCACTCAACACTGGCTGCAGCGATAATGAATATTTAAAAACAGTCGCTAATGCCTTGGATTTTTGTATCCGTCTTCATCAGCCTGATATTATTTTATATAACGCCGGAGCTGATATTTGTAGCCAAGACGAATTAGGCTATTTTGATGTTAGTTTAGAGGGTGTATATCAACGCGATTCGCTGGTTTTAGCAACCTGCAAACAGCACTCAATTCCTTTAATGTGCGCGCTCGGTGGCGGTTATCAGCGAGATACACAAAAGTTAGTTGAGGTTCATAAGTTGCTTTTTCAAGCGATTGTCGATTTATACCCGCACTTGGTATAAACTAAAAACAGCTTAATACTACCAAGGTAGATAACACAGTGCGATTACATGACGACATACACAATTACTATGAAAAAATTATGATTGAAGAAATCATTAAACGACAACTTGAAAAGCATTATAATGAAGACGTAATGGCTGATTTTTGCTGTACTGTATTAAACCAACTACCTGCCCGATACATTCGTTATGATGTGGATATGGAGTTTTACTTACCACAGGTCGAACGGATCCATATGGAGGAACGAGTAAATATTGCCATTGATGTAGCAATCAGCCAAATAGCGAAAAAAAAGGGCGGACATGAGTAAAGAGTTAACCCAAGCACCTACACACGTAAAATTAGCCGTAGACTTAATAATGCTGCTTGAACAACATGAAGTTGCCGCTGATGATGTGCTCAAAGCACTTGAAATAATCAAAAGCGATTATGAAAAAAAGCGCCTCAATACTAACATACAGCCAGCATAATTTTCTGGCTGTAGTACATTTGCATAATCGTATTATTCGTCTTTAAAAATTGCCACGTAGGTCGCTTGCGTATTCGATTTACTGGCCCGATACATACCACTAGTATTAAACGGTAAACTGATATTACCTTTACCATCAACGATGATCACTCCTCCAGTACCACCAATGGGCTTTAGCACACTATTAATCACTTCATCACCCGCTTGTGTAATAGTCTTACTTTGATATTTAACTCGTGCGCAAATATCAGCCGCGACGTTATAACGAATGAAATACTCGCCGTGGCCAGTGGCAGATACCGCACATGACGCATTTTCAGCAAATGTACCTGCACCAATTACAGGGGCATCACCAATGCGACCAAAACGCTTTGCAGTCATCCCACCCGTTGAAGTACCTGCCGCCAAGTTACCATTTTTATCAAGTGCAACAGCACCCACAGTGCCCATTTTATAATTGACGGGTAACGCCTGATGCGCAGCTTGATAATCTTTACTGGTAGCTTTGGCTTTATCTAGTTTTTCTTTTGCTTTTAATAACGCTTTATAACGGTTATCCGTATCAAATAAGTTATTTTCGACCAATGGAACGCCCTGCTCTTTGGCAAACTCTTCAGCACCTTGACCACTGAGCATCACATGAACCGATTCTTCCATCACCAAGCGCGCTAAATTAATCGGGTTTTCAATATGTTTAACACCCGCAACAGCGCCCGCTTGACGATCACGACCATCCATAATTGACGCATCTAATTCATGGCCGCCGTCATAGGTATATACCGCACCTCGACCGGCATTAAAGTATGGCGAGTTTTCTAATACATTGATTGCAGCGGTTACTGCATCTAGGCTTTCGCCACCTTGCTCAAGTACTTTATAGCCAGTTTCTACCGCCTCTTTGAGTTTAGAGCGATAAGCTTTTTCTTGCTCTGGAGTAAAACGGCTTTTTTCAATCGTGCCCGCCCCACCGTGAATAGCTATAGCCAAAGGTGTACTAGCGCTTATGGCTAATGGGCTAAACGTTATACAGCACGCACTAACTAAAGCGCTAAAAAGTGACTTGTTCATACAGGTAGCTTGTGTTGGAAATAAGTATAACCAATGTGAATAAATTGGCGCTAAATTACAACCCTAACCAGATAAAAGACATAAAAAAAGCGCCCAAAGGCGCTTTTTAATATTTCGTTTAAATTACGCTTGTTGCGCTTTCAAACGAGCTAAACGTGCTACTTGATGCGTAGACGTTAAGAAAGAGAAAATAGGCGCTAAATAACCACGCTTACGAAGCTCTATAAAGTCTTCGTCGCTTAACTCGTTAAGCTTTTTCTCATCAATAAGGTAAATACCATTAATGTCTTTTTTCTCGCCTTTAATATCAACTGTTAGTGTTTGCGCTACTAAAAGCTCTTTATCAGCAAGATATTTTGTGAATGCTTCAGTTACATGAGAAAACTCAATAAATGATACAAGTGCTTCTTTACGACGTTTTAAGTAATCTGTCTCTTCACCGTTTTCAAATAATGCATTTCCTTCAGTTTCACCCACTAATGGGCTTGCTTCGTCAATCACAATACCATATTGATCTTCTTGTGGGTGTTTAACTAGACCCAGTGGGTAGCGTGTTGTTGCCATAGGAGCAAACGCTGCAGTCCACTTACCGTCTTTTACAAAAAGGTTTTCGCCAGGCTCTAAACCAAACATAGCTACAGCTTGAAATTGACCAGTCTCGTTATTTTTTACGAAAGACATTGGAAACTCATTTGCTACACGCGCGAACTCATGTGCAACGACAGGCACTAAGTGTTGAGTTTTTAAAAATTCTACATTGATGCCGTTTTGAATTTTAGTGTTGGCATGCTTTTCATTGTGTAAAGGCTGTACTTGTTGCTCCGCCATGTTACTGCTCCGTTATTAATAAGTTTATATTTTTGCTGTTAGTACCCTAAGGCTAAAGGTTTTGCCACAAAAATGGAAGTGAAAATTTTGTGTCAATTTGCATGTTACCAAGTAAAATAAGCCTCTCAAACAGTTGCATACAGATAAAAAGTTTATCGTTGTTTTATAGCTTCCTAAAAAGTATATGGCTGATAATAACCATTTTTAAAAAAGCTATGAATTAATTAGTTGACGTTGAGTACTATTAGCTAAATTCCTTAATACTGCTCTCTGTATAGCTTTTTCTTAAATCTATTATATTTTATTCATAAAAAATAAAATTACTGTTAATTTTAATTTTAATTT